>RGVD01000106.1:0-7500 GCA_010027395.1 Bacteroidota bacterium | reverse complement strand
AAATGTGAAGATAAAGATAGAAAGAAAGTTCATTTTGGTTCTAAAGGTAGTTCAACATTTATAGATCATAAAGATGAAAAAAAGAAAGCGGCTTATTTGAAAAGACATAAGGTTAATGAGAATTGGAATAATCCAATGACTGCTGGGGCTCTCTCTCGTTTTATATTGTGGAATAAAGAATCATTAACAGCAAGCATTTCAGACTTTAAGAAGAGGTTCAATCTGTAGGGGTAAACTATAAAAAGTTAAGGGTAAACTATAAAAAGTTAAGGGTAAACTATAGATAAACTATTTTTAAAAGGTTTAGAATTTTTATCTATTGTAATATATACATGACCAAGGCTAAAGATGAATCAGAAGAACAAAGAAAGTCGCGTTTAGAAGTTGCAAGAAAACAAGCAGCAAAAGCAAGAGAAGCCCAAATGATTGAAAAGTATAGAGATAAAATTTTATTAGATGAAAAGAAGAAAAAAGAACTAGAGTATGAAAATGATTCTGATACAGAAGTTGAAGAGAAGAAACAAGAGAAACAAGAGAAACAAGAGAAACCAAAACCTAAACCTAAAGTAAAAGAAGTAGAAGAGACTGATACAGAAGTAGAAGAAAAACCAAAACCTAAACCAAAAGCAAAAGCAAAACCTAAACCAAAAAAAGAACAAGTTATAATAGAACAATCAAGTGATGATGATGATGTATTTGAAGATAAGCCAAATGTTATATTTGTTAAACGTGTAAGAGGAAAAGCAAACAAAGAACAACAACCACCACCAAATTTTCATCAACTACAACAAGCAAATCAACAGGTTCAACAAAACCCACAATACCAACAGCAAGTAAGACAACAGCAACCATTACCACAACAGCAACAAGCGCCACCACCAAGACCACAAATAACACCTGAAAAGCGTTTAGAATTAGAACGTTATATGAATATGTCACGTGGTAATTTCTTACCTATGTCTCGTCCTAAATTTTAATATTTAATCTTTTTTTCTTCATTATTATAATGACAGTAAAAAAAATTAAAGGTATGGAAATCACACCACCATCTTCTGAAAGTGGTTCATATGAAACTGATGATAATCTACCTAAAATGCATCAAGTATGTATAGCTGTTGGAAAACGTGCATCAGGTAAAACAACAGCAGTAGTAAATCTAATAGAAAAACTAAAATATGATTATGTCATAGCTGTATCTCCAACTTTAAAATCTAATAAAGAAATTATGTCTAGATTAAATGTTGAACATATATTTGAGGATGTAGATGATATATCATTAGTTGATAATATAAAAAGTATTGTTGCACAAGAAGCGGAAGATTTAGAAGTATATCTAGAAGACATAAAAAAGTATAATAAATTAATGAGAGATATAGAATCAGGGAAATATATGGGTAATGATGATTTATTATTACAATTCTTTAATGATGAAGACAATCAATTTCTTAAGCCCTCTCATAAGTGGAATGGAAGAAAACCAAGAATAGCTGTTTTGATTGATGACGCGATGGGTTCATTATTATATTCTAAACCAAGAAAGTTAAACGCCTTGGCGACGTATAGCCGTCATTTAGGTCAACTAAAAAAAGGTGGTTCAATAGGTGTATCATTATTCTTTTTAATTCAATCATTCAAAGCACAGACTGGAGGTTTAAATAAGGTTATAAGAAATCAAGCAACAAGTTTAATCTTATTCAAAACAAAAGATAAAGGAGAATTAGAAGATGTAGCTGAATCTGTGGCAGGTGAAATAGACGCTGAAACATTTTATAAGGTATATGAAGCAGCAATAGGAGAAGGAGATAATTATGAGTTTTTATTCATTGATTTTCATCCTAAAAAGAATCAAAGTATGTTCAGAAAGAAATTTGAAGAATATATATATCCAGATAAAATATAATTTATATATAATTTTATTTAAAACTATATATATATATATGGCTGAAAGAACCAAAAGTACAAGGGTTGAATTTCGAGAAGAAACAATTTGTACATATACAGATACTAAATTTATGGAGATGAATCCACATTGTAATAAATATCAATATACATCAGTTGTTGAAGAAGAAGAATTTAATCCAATCACTATAGCACAAGAGCATAATGATTTTGTAATAAGAAGAAATCAAGCAATACCACAAGCATTAGTTCCACATCCTAGTGTAAACCCAGTAGCAACACAAGCTTCTATAATACCAACTGTTGACGCTACAATATTTGAAGATGGTGTTAGATTTGACGACCAAGGAAGAGAAATAACTAATCCAATGCTTCGGGCAAGTCAATCAAAACTACCTAATATGAGTGACGCAATTCAAAATGTAATTAATAAAAGAAACTATAGAAATAATTTGATTGATTTAAATGCTGGAACGACTGATGGTTCAATAGAATTACAAGATTTAGCACCACCTGCACCTAGACCAACTAATAGACCATTAACACAAGCAGAATTAGCTCAAATAAATGATACATCTGTTGATCTTGATACTAATTTGGCGTTTATAACTGAATTATATGAACAAAGAAGAATAGATAGACAACAAATGACAGAGATACAAGATTTAATAAGAGATCGTCAAGCCTCATTAAATACTGGTGGAACAGCTGGAGAACAAGGAACAGAATTATCTACAATGAGAACAATTGATAGAACACGTGCTGCACGTGGTTCACCAGGACAAGGTTCATCAACTGACGCATTACCACCAGCAGCAGACCCATATCCACAACCACAAGTACAACCAACAGATTTAAATGTAAGTTTAGCAAATGCTGGCGCACCAATTGCTGCTGCAGAATTTGCTATTGAACTTCCTGCATCATTGAAAAATCTTAAAATTCCAAAATTACCTGATTATAGTAATAAAACACTTTCAAGAGTAGAAATAGTAGAACAACAAAGAATTTATGAAATAAAAATGGATTTTGTAATGAAATCAATTAATTCGTCTTATCGTTTAAGTGCAAATGAAAAATTAATATTAAAAAAACAAATAGAACTACATCAACAAGAAGTATTATTAAGAAGTAGATTAGGTAATATTGAATTTGCAGAAGCAGGAATGTTTGATGATTTTGCACCATTTAATACTGAATTTGGTGGTGCACAAGTTGAAAGAACAAATCCAATATCAGATAGTATTAAAATAGAATTAGAACAAATTCAACTTAAACAAAAAATTTATAATCAAATAAGAAATACACCAGAAGCAGATAGACTTACATTAATAAATGATATGAATGAAAACTCTTTAACTCATATAGATATGTTTTCTCAATCAACAGGTAAACTTATTGAAATGAATAATTTTAAAGCAGCTACAGCTGAAGTAATGGCAACTATGACAGATATAGTAAAAGTAACACCACCAGTTACTCAAATAACACCATCACAACAAACAACTTTAGCAAAGGCATCTAAATTTCAAAAGATAGCTGATACATTTAAAAATGTTAAAGCGGCTGATTTAGGTAAAGCTTTCGCCCATAATGTTGTAGGTTTAGGTTTATCTATACTTGTAGCACATTATGCTGGAGACGCTCAAGCATTTAAAAATATTACTGATATATATCAACGCGGAGCTGCTATAGGTGCAACAGTTGGTGTTGTTGGTGCACTTCCACAAGTTGTAATGAGATTTATGATGATTGCAGCAACAAAAGCAACTATTCAAGCAGGTGAAACTGCAGCTATGGCAACAACAAGAGCATTAGTTCGTGGTTCTATTACATCAATTACTGAGATAGCTATGGGTGGTATTATTGGTGCGGCGCTTGTTCCTTTAGATATGTTGTTTCAAGATTACCTAATTAAAAATGGTTTTACTCATGCTGGAGCTGGGGCATTATCTGGCGCTACTATGGCGTTGACTGGAACGGCTGCATCATTAGCAATAGGGGCGGCTGTTGAATCAGTTGCTGCTGGTGCATTAACTGCTGGCGCTGCTTTAGCACCAGAGACATTAGGTTTAAGTATTTTAGTAGCTTTAGGTACTGTAGCTTTTGCTGCTATTGTTGGTGCTGTTATGGGTGATCAAGCTGATAGACAACAAAGAGAAGATAGAAATAGAATTAATGAAAATAGAAGAATATTAATTAGAAACTTACCAAATTATAATTATGATGTTATTGCTACTATACAAGCATTAGAAATAAGTACTTATGGTAGGTTAGCTACAGATGAAGAAAGTGATTATCAATTCGGTGATTATAGAACAGATATGAAACCATTTATTGAAATGTTACAAGAAAAATTTCAAGGTATGACATTTGAACATACTAATGGACCTTTACCAGAATTAAATGAAAGAGAAAAGACTATACAAGAATATATGAGAAAAGATTTATTATATACTATGAAAGAATTAGCAGATAATGATGGAAATACATCAGTTGGTGATTCAATAGCTGCATTACCTGATTATGGAAGATTAACAAAAGAAGAAGAGGATTATTTAACTAAAAATACAAATGGTACATGGTTTAAAGATAGTTATTTATCAGCACAAATTCAATATGAAGAATTGAAATTTGCACAAAAGAAATCTGCAGAAGCTCAACCTATATTATATCGTCATTGGAATGATACACATAGTTTACAAAATGACCCTGAGCTTATGAAATGGGCAATGAGAGACCCTAGTTTTTTACCACGTTTTACACAGGCTAGAATGTTTGATGCTCAAAGAATTATTATGGAAAATTTTCAAAACAATGGTGTATTATATGATGCTAATTCTCCTGATATTCTTGCTATGGCTAATATTAGAGACCCTTATTTACCAGAAGATGTAGTAATAGCTGAAGACCATACTTTCAAAGCTATGTTTGAAACATATACTACTAATATGACAACTACCGCAGACCAAATGAATATAACAGTAAATCAATTAGTAACACTTCAAAATGCACCAGATAATAGAAGAGAAAGAATGTATTTAGGTTTTCAATATCAAACATTAAGAGATAATACTTTAACACGTGATGAAATGGATGCTTTAGCTGCTAATGATGCTACAAATAGAGATATTATAGCACAAGGTTTTTATAGTAGAGATGATTTTATATTAGCAAACACACCACCAGAAGATTATAATACATGGGACCCATTCAGTTCTCAAGTATATCAAGCCCAATTATCAGGAATGACTTTAACCCAGTATTTAGATTATATGCATTTATTAGGTCAAGGAGATAGAGGAGACTTTAATAATTTACCTGAATATTCACCACAACAAATAGAAATTCAACGTCAACAAGATAGATTAGCATTTGAAAGACAATTACAATTAACAGGTCATAGTAGAGAGTTTGTATATAATGAAACAACACACACTTTTGACGCTTATGATCTTGACCCAACTAGTTCTAATTATGGTAATTCAATAGATGGAAGAGCTAGAGGAAGACAATTACAAGCTGACGCATATTTACCACAAGGTTTTGTAGAAAGTGAAAATAATTATCATACTATGGTTCGTGGAATGAATGAAGAAAATCAAAAAGCATATGATGAATATAATATGTCTTTATTAGCAGAATTAGAATTACATGGTCAAGAATATGCCCGTCAAGTTGAACGATATAATGATTATCAGTTTATTCATGGTTCATCCGAATTTTTATTCTTTGATGTTGAGGCTGAATATCACGCACGTAGATTAACATATAACCCAATATCTGAAGACCCTTATATTACTAAACCAGATAAAAATAGACAACCAGATAAAATAGACCCATATGATACAAGAACAGGTAAACCACCAAGATTAACAGTAGATGATAATATTGAAGGATTATTAAATGATGAAAATAAAGCATTAGCTTATGAACAAATAGATAAACAAACATTTGAAACTGGTCGTGAATTATCATATAATGAAAGACAATATATATTCAAACAAGCATTTAATAAACAATATTATGAATCCGCGGAAGAACAAAGATACTGGTTTGAAAGATCTTCTATGATACAAAGATTAAATATGGCAAATACTGGTTTAAGAGATGATGCAACAGATGCTGAAAGAGCTGAAAATATGCATATGGATTTAGCAACATATTATGAATGGATTGGAACATTACCAAGAAACGATGATATCTTTTTAAAACCTGATGAACATAAAGATGAATTAGATGAAGAAGTTGATGAAGCATTACTTAAACTTACTGAATCAGGTATTGAAAGTAGTGCTAGAGAAGAAGAAAGAATGATTAATGCTGATAATGCGGCTGTAAGAGGAGATGATGGACTTTATGATAATATGGCTGCTGGTTCATATGAAGCATCACAAAGAGCAATAAATGATGCTACTGGTGGTAATAATTTAAGTAATCAACACGATGATTACTATAATCCTTAATCATAACATAATTCAGGGCGTTCTTCACATATACTTCTTCTAAATGGATTTTCATTAAATATAGTTCTTCTTGCTTTTTGTGTTTCTTTTTGTGGCATCATTTTATTAATAATTGGATTTATTTTTTCTTTTATTGGTTTATAATTTAATTTAGTTTTATTTTCATTAAATTCTGTTTTGGTTGCTTTTTGTATTTTTGATTGTGGATATAATTTATTATTAATTGGATTTATTTTTTCGTTTATTTTTGGTAAATAGTTTTCCATAGAATGTGAACCAGTAAAATATTTTTTATTAACATCTTTAGTTTTTATTATATTAACATTCTTTTCAGTTAATCTTACTGTGTTACTTAATAAATCTAAAGTATCTGTAACATAAAACTTAGCGGTACTTGG
Organism: Bacteroidota bacterium; assembly: GCA_010027395.1. Classification (GTDB taxonomy): domain Bacteria; phylum Bacteroidota; class Bacteroidia; order UKL13-3; family UKL13-3; genus RGVD01. The sequence goes on along the minus strand of RGVD01000106.1, from coordinate 737 downwards.
TTTAGTTCCTAATGTTTTTTCAATGAATGGTTCTAATGGTGTTGCACCAGGACTAAATACAACTGCTTTTTCTTCATATTTATCACCTATATATCGAGCCACAGTTCCGCCAAGAGAATGACCAGTTAAATTTAGTTCATAATCTGGATATTGTTCTTTTACTTGTTTGTATATATTTTCACCAGTTCTAAATCTACTTGGAACATAAGATAATATAGGAGTTTCTGCTAAACCAGCAGCTATTTCAAGATCAGCAATATCATCATAAATATTTGTTAATGTTGAGTCTGTCCCTCTAAATGCTACTACTATTTTTTGTTGTTCTTCATTAACAGCAGTTACATATTCAGGTTCTGTTAAATCTTCAACTACAGTATAACCTATATTATAATCATCTATCATCTTTTGAGTTTCTTTTATATCATTTGTTTTATAGTTTTCATAAGCTGCTTTACTTAATACAGCTAAAGGAATATCAACAGCAATAGGTAAATCAGCTGATACATTAGAACCACCCGTTAGATTTTCTACTCTTTCTTGAATTAAATTATCACTCATATAAAAAGGTTTAGATTAAAAATATATAAAGAAATAAAATCTAGTATATTATAATGCCACTAACTGATTCACAAAAAAAAGCACAAAAAAAATATAGAGAAAAAAATAGAGAAAAATATAATGCATCACAAAATGAATTATATAATAAATTAAAACAAAATGATGAATGGAGATTAAAA
>RGVD01000105.1 GCA_010027395.1 Bacteroidota bacterium | reverse complement strand
CGTGGGTTTAAACCCACGGCAATAAATAAATAGCCTAGTTCTTCATCCACTTCAATAAGAATGGAAGTCTGTTTAACTTCAATCTATAATAATTAACTTTATCAGAACCAAAGCCTTTAAAAAATCTGGCTATGCTTTCAATTTCTGAACCTTCAAAATCAAGGAACATATTGTGCCCTGCAAACTGATAAATGATATTATCAAACAAAAAATGCATAGCACCATATTCTCTACCCAATTCATTGCCAGTTCCTATCATAAAAATCAACCTATTCTTGTAGGTTAGAAAAACCACACTGGCCACCATATCATTGTTTTTAGTAAAAATACCTTTAGAAAGCAACAAGCCTCGTTGGTGAGCTTTCTCAAAAATCTTAACCAAATTTTCATAGTTTTTTTCTTTCACACCCTTGGTTGAAAGGCCTTTGTTAAGTTTATAAAAAGCTACAACATCTGCATAAGGTACAGTTTTTATTTCCAGGTCGAATCTCTTGGCTTTCTTGAGGTTTCTCTTGGTATTAGTTTCGTAGTTTTTTTGCAGTTTATCATAGGTTTTATCCAAATCAAGCAAGAAGTTTTTACGCTTTCGAAGCTTCACTTTCAAGTTTAATATTTGGTTCTGCTCATTTAAGTTAATATCAACATACCAAAATCTTTTGGGTATAGCTTGAACAAATGAAAACATCATTTCTTGAGACAATTCATACTTAGCAAAAATTCCTAATTGTTGCGTAAAAAAAGGCTGATATGCATATTTAATAAAATATTTTGTGGCATGAGGCAGAGGCATCACAGCTCTGTAGTCATCCATTACCAGGGCATCCCAACCAGGACAAGCAGTATCCAAAAACCAAGAGCAACCATAAACCAAAGGGTTTATGGCTTGTTCCATGCACAAATCCCATTTGGCTTTATCAATTTCATTATGTTTTAGGTAATGTATCACAAATGCAAATTAAGCCTAAATTTTCAATGTATTAAGCCAGAAATACGAATGTGATATGGTTTGTTAGTTAGCAATTTATGAAACGTTCGGTAAAGTTTATAAAGAAAAAACAATTAATGTATTCATAATTTATTAAGAATGAATGATTTCTAGTCAAACCTTTTTAGTTTCATATTGTTTATAAAAAATATTCTCACAGAGGCAACCTTTTTACAAAAGCACGTCTATTTAGCAGTAAAAGGAATGAAAGACTTTACCGAGCAGGAAATCATTTTAGGATGTGTAAAGGAAGACAGTCGTTTCCAGCGATTACTTTTTGACAAATACTATTCAAAAATGTTTGCCATTTGTATAAGGTTTTCAAAAAATGAGGATGAAGCAAAAGATATTTTACAAGAAGGTTTTATAAAGGCATTTGAGGGAATAAAAAGGTTTAAATCTGAAAGCAGTTTAAATACTTGGTTAAGTAGAATAATGGTAAACCACGCTATTGATTATTTGAAAGCCAGAAACAAAAACATGTTTTCATCCATGAGCGAAAATGCCCTTTTGATACCTGATTCCTCAGGATTAGATGAGGAATTAGCAAATGATCTTTCGCCTGAAGAAGCCATGAATCTTTTGCAGCAATTACCCGATGGTTATCGAACCATTGTTAATTTATATGCTTTTGAAGGACTTAGTCACAAACAAATAAGTGAAAATTTAGGCATTTCTGAAGGAACCTCAAAATCCCAGCTTTCAAAAGCTAGGACTTTTTTAAAAAAATTAGTTAATAATCTTAACACCTATGTTGTATAACAACGAAGATGAGTTTTTAAAAATACTTGCTAGCAAAATTAGCAAGTTAAATCCAAAGCAACCAAGCAAAAATGATTGGGCTGACTTTGAATTGGCTTATCGTAAACATAAAAATAAAAAATGGCTATTGATAATTTGGTTTGGTCTTCTAACTATATCATGCATATTTTTGATTTACTTAATGTATTATCCAAAAGTTTCTACCGAAAAATCAATAGGAAATAATCATGTAAAAATTACACCTCAAAATAAAGCAACAATAAGTAACGATTCGAAAAAAATGATATTGAATGCTGTCAATGAATCTCAAAATTCAAATCAAAAAATAATTAAAAATAATAATGTTTCAGAAAGTAAAAATAAATCAAAACAAAATGACAGGTTGAATAATACTCTGCATGAAAAAAAACCAGTAAATGCTAATCTTCAAATGGAGGAGTTAGATAAGTTTAATTCAAATAATCAAGTTGCCAAATATAATAACAGCTTGCAGAATACAATAGATAGTAGAAAACCAAAGTCTTTTCTTCTATCAGATCCAATTAATAAAAATATAATAATCACTAAACTTACTGTCAATTCAATAGATTCTATAAAAATGTATTCTTTGGGTGCAACAACGAAATCAAGTCCTATTGCAACATATTTTGAATTAGGACTATGTATTCAAAACAATAACTTCACTCAACTTGATTACCCATCTGATCAATTTTTTAAAGGAGTAGGATTAAATGCGGGTATGCGCTTACAAAATAATTGGAGTTTCAATTTAGGGCTTAATGTTATGTACTTAAATCAAGTCAAGATTAACAAATTTAGCTTTCAAACAGAGGAACATCAAATAGACAGAATTGATACTACCATAAAATACAACACTAATTACAACCGCTTAATGATGCAATTTGATACTGTAATGAGTTATAAAAATGTAAATCATGAAAGTAGCTCCGTGTTCAAAAACAATATTCTGTTTATAAGTATTCCATTACAAGCTAGGTATCATATTGGCAACGATAAACACAGTATTTATGGGTCATTTGGGGTTACTGGTACATTAATATACCAATTACAAAGCCTTGAAAAAAATGTAGGATTGGCAAATGAAAACAGTCAAACAACCAACGATTATACCTTTTTATTTGCCCCAACTATTGGATTAGGATTCCAACAAATAATCTATAAAGATTGGGCATTTCATTTGGCTTCAAATTATTCAAATTATCTTAATAGTAATCTTAATCAATCAAATACTTTTCAATTTCAAACCGGTATAAAATATAATTTCTAAAAAACGAACAATATGAAAAATTACATTCAAAAATCTAACATGAGGAAGACGTTTGCATTAATGCTTCAACTTATTCTGCTCTCATTCACAACCGTTATGGCTCAATCTTGCCTTCCTAAATTTGACTATTACAAATCAGCCAAAAACATCGTATTTGTAAACCAATCAACAACTCCATTAGGTATAGGCAACTATATTTGGGATTTTGGTGATGGCACTCCCTTAACTATTAACAACGAACACCAATTAAACCACGTATATGCGCAAACAGGTAAGTATAAGGTGTGCCTAATAGATAGCTTTTGCCCAACAAATACTATGTTTTGCGATAGCATAAAAGTGGAAAATAGTAAAGAGGTTGAAGCTAGGTTTACTCATCAGGATTTCGGTAATGGAACTTTTATTTTTAACAACTCAAGCGTTGCATCTAATTACCCCATTATTACTTATCAATGGGATTTCGGGGATGGCAACATCAGTAATGATAAAGTTGTCAAACACAATTATCATTCATCAGGTCAATATGTTGTTAGTCTAACTGTTTTAGATAGTGGTAATAATTTCGATATTTTTTATGATACTGTTAATACAACGGTAACTGTGCCCTGCTATGCCGACTTTAATTTTCAATATGTAAACAACCAATTTGAATTTCAAAATCTTAGTTCGAGCCCTGACAGTTTAGTAGGTTACCAATGGTATTTTGGAGATGCATCGAATGTTAATACGCAAGTCAATCCAACACATGGTTATAATGCAATTGGGAATTATACAGTTACCTTAGTAATGAAAAGCGCAACTTGCAGCGACACCATTCAAAAAACAATATCTCAGCCTGATACAGCCCTGTGTAATATCAAATTTACGAGTTTGGTTAATTATCAGAAAGTGTTATTTAATGTAACTTCAAATAACCAAGAACCATTATTTGAGAAGTACTTAATTGATTACGGAGATTTAACTCAAGATTATATGCAAACCAATAGCATATCGCATATTTACACTGACACAGGTAGTTACAAGGTTTGTGTTTATTCGCAAATTAATTTGTGTGGCATTCAGTTGATGAATTGCGATACGGTAAGAATTGATAGTTTAACTGCCATCTGTAAAGCTAATTTCGAACTCTATGATTATGAATACTCAGCCAAGTTGTACAATTCATCTATAGCTTATGGTAGTTCGTTGCCAAGCAATGTCAATATCAATTGGGGAGATGGAAGCATTTATTCGGGTATAGATAGTGGTTTTTTTATACATACCTATGCAAATGAAGGCAGTTATAATGTTACACTTTTAATGAGTAATGTAGCAGGTTGCAGCGACTCTTTAACAAAAATAGTAAGTGTTGGTCCTAACTATATTTTAAGAGGCAAAATAACTCAAAGTGGATTACCTGCATTTTATTCAGGAGTTAATGTGTATAGCTACGATTCAATTTCAGGTTTGCTGTACAAAAATAATTATACCAGTACTGATGAAAATGGAAATTATGAGATTAGGCTCAAAAAAGGATACTATTTGGTACAAGCTGATTTTGCTTTTGACCCTTTCAACAATGGGTTTTATTTACCAACCTATTACAAAAACAAGTTAAATTGGGATATGGCGGATGTAATTTATGTTCAATCTAATCGCTCTGGTATTGATATCAACTTAATACCATTCAATTATGATTCAACAGGTATTGGAAATATATCGGGTGCAGCTAGATATGGAACGGGTGTAGTTGATCAAAATGGACCTATAAAAGAGGGAAAGCCTGCAGAAAAAATGCTTATTTATTTGATTGATGGAAATGGCAAAACAGTGGCATATACCCACACAAATGCTGATGGTATATTTGATTTTGGAAGAGTACCGGCAGGTAATTATAAAGTATGGGGTGAAATGGCTGGAAAGCAAACTCAACCGGTTCTTACATCAATTAACGGTAGTGTGAATAATGTATCGGGCATCAAAATAATTATAGGCAAAAACAGTTTAACAAGCTCAATTGGCGAGCAAGCTAACACGGTTGAACCTATTGAAGCATCGATATATCCCAATCCTAGTAAAGGCATGTTAAATATTGAAAGCGCTACTAAAAATATTAGTTCAGTTCAGGTGTATGATATAACAGGTCAGCTAATACTTGAAAGCACTCTTGAAAATGATAAGTCAAAAGTGAGTTTAGATATTTCAAATTATAAGAATGGTTTGTATATCATAAAAATCAATTCGGTTGAGGGAAACAACAACATCAAAAAAGTTCTTAAACAAGACTAATGAATGATTGATTGTGAAAAATTGGGCTACCTATATGGTGGCCCTTTTTTGTTACTGAAGAGTCAATTGAGTTATAGTATATAGATGGAAAGTCAATGTAATGATTAACACAAAATGCCTTATCTAGCTTGATTCTACCTTATAAAATCTTGGTATATAAATAGAAACAATCCTAAAAATACATCTTACAAACCGCAATCCCTGCCAACACACATACCAAATCCACCAACAGCATTATGGTTAATGTGTAGCGTGAGTCTTTGATATTAACCGAACCAAAATACAAAGCCACTACATAAAAAGTGGTTTCTGCGGCTCCTTGGAATAAGCATGACAATTGTCCGGTAAGGCTATCTGCTCCATAGGTTTTCATCGCATCCAACATAAAACCTCGTGAGCCTCCAGCACTAAATGGCCGCATAATAGCCACTGGAATGGCATTTATTATTTGTGGGTCCACTTGAAAAACAGTCAACACCTTATTGATACCACTCATTACAATAAACATCAAACCTGAATTGCGAAAAATACTCAGAGCAACCAACATGGCCACCATGTATGGTAATACCCTAACCCCCGTTGTAAATCCATCCTTTGCACCATTTACAAACGAATCAAAAATATTGGTTTCATTGGCCTTAAAAACCTTTTCGTGAAGAATACTATATGCAACAATGGCCAGGATAATAAACAATAAAACTCCATTGCTAAGGTTACCTGTAAAATGGAATTTCTCAATACCATTCAATTGGTTTACATAATATAAAATGAAGCCTATTAATGCACTCACTGAAGTAATAAATGCTAGTATCACCCAATTTACAAGGTTTATGCGTTGCTTAATGCTTACAAAAATTAATGCAGCTAGCGTACCAATGAAAGAAGTTATAATACATGGCAACATAATATCAGATGGATTTGTGGCATTCTGCGCTGCCCTATATCCAATGATGGATGTGGGTATGAGTGTTAAACCCGCTGCATGCAAGCACAAAAACATGATTTGACTATTGCTGGCCTTCTCTTTATCTTCATTCACCTCTTGCATGCTTTCCATGGCCTTTAAGCCAAAAGGTGTTGCAGCATTATCAAGTCCTAAAAAATTAGCTGCAAAATTCATGGTCATAAAACCATAAGCAGCATGCCCTTTAGGTAACTCGGGAAATATGCGCACAAAAAAGGGTGTTAATACTTTTGCCAATTTGGTAATGGCATTTGAATCATTTAGCAAGTGAAGTAAACCACAAAAGAAGGTAAGGTAACCTATCAAGGGCAACCAAATATCCATGATGGCACTTTTGCAAGTAGGGAAAATTCCATCTGCCGACTGCTTTCCAATACAAACTTGAATGGTGCCATTGTCTAATGATTGGTACAAAGTATCGTTTTGAGAATAGCCTGAAGCTTTATTTGCCAGAATCTTTGCATACAAGGCCGTATCTTGGGTTTGAAATCGTGTTGCTGGAAACTCAGCACTAACCAAGGCATCATTTTGTTTGCCATTCACCAACTGCGAAAGGGTGTACATTTGCCCCGTAAACATCATGTAAAATATGTATACAATGCTGAGGGCTATGATATAAGACCAAAATCTGCTAAGTGCCATAAGAATAATTTTAAGTAGCAATTTGGAAACTTTTTGTCAAAATGCTTCAAAAGTTTTAAACACGAGAAGTGCACACCCCGTCAGACGCTTAGGAAGGCTATGGGAGGAAAAGGCGTCAGACGGTTAATTAAATATTTAAACCAATCACCCAAAATGATTTGAAAATGCTAGAATAAAACCGCCTATCACCTAACTAATCACAACTATCAAGCAAACCCTAACAATATCAAGTAAAATGTTATTTTCGCACACTAATTTTTAAAACAGAAAAACATACATGCAAACTTTTATTATGGTTGCCCAGCTTATTACCGCACTATCTATATTGGTGGTAATTCACGAGTTAGGACACTTTTTGGCTGCTAAATTATTTAAAATCAGAGTTGATAAATTTTACCTCTTTTTCGATTTTCTTTTCCCAATGCCTAACCTGCTTAAATTCTCTTTATTTAAAATCAAAAAAGGGGATACCGAATATGGCCTAGGTTGGTTCCCAATGGGAGGTTATGTACAAATAGCTGGTATGGTTGATGAGAACATGAATACAGAGCAATTGTCTCAACCTGCAGAACCTTGGGAATTTAGAAGTAAACCAGCTTGGCAACGAATGATTGTGATGCTTGGTGGTATTATATTTAATGTGGCTTTAGGTGTTTTCATTTTTGCGATGATGAGCTATTATTATGGTGAAAGATTTACCAAAAACGAATCAATTAAGAATGGTTTGGTAGCAAGTGCATTGGCTAAGGAAGTTGGTTTTGAGACTGGAGATAAATTGGTTTCTGTAAATGGAAAACCTATCATTCATTTCGAAAAAGCATTTGGTAGTGATGAGTTATTGGGCGACAAAACTGTTTATACGGTTGACCGTAATGGTGAAAGCAAGCAAATTGAATTGCCTGCTACTTTTCTTTCAAAATTTTCCGAAAATTCAAAAGCAGAGTTTCTAACTCCTCGTCAAACTTTTTTTATTGGAGACTTGGTGCCCAGTGCCAATGCTGAAAAAGCGGGATTGAAAATAAATGATGTAATCATAGCTGTTGATACAAACAAATTTGCATTCTTTGATGAGTTTCAACAATTATTGCAAAACAAGAAAAACACAAAAAGCATGTTTACCATTCTTCGTAATAGCGATACTCTAAAATTAGAAGTAGCAATTGATGAAAGTGGCAAAGTGGGTTTTAGACCAGACACCAAAGATTTTGCTTATGATACCATTCAATATGGTTTTTTTGCTTCATTACCTGCAGGCTGGGATAAAGCAGTTGAAACCATAAGAAGTCAAATAAAAGGTTGGGGTAAAATATTTAATGGAGATATAGCTGTGAACAAAGCCGTTCAAGGCCCAATAGGTATTGCCAAGTTTTATGGTGGCGAGTGGATCTGGAGTCGTTTTTGGTTGTTTACCGCTCTAATTTCTCTAGGTTTAGCATTCGCTAATGTATTACCAATTCCAGCCTTAGATGGAGGACATGTAGTGATGTTAATCATTGAAATGGTAACAGGAAAACCAATAAGCATCAAAATTCAAGAGCGCGTTCAAACCGCAGGTATGATTATTTTACTGTCACTTATGGTTCTTATTTTCGGTAACGATATTTGGCAATTGATAAAAAAATAAATTAAAGATATAATTATTTAAATGGCCTGTGTAAATAGAAACACAGGCCTTTTTTATTTCATTCCTTCAAAGCTATTACACAAAAGGTTTTGGAATATTGAAGTAAAAGAACACATTTGTTATTACAGAACAATTTAAATATGCAAAAGTTAACCATTCTATCTCTAATCATTTTACTACATGCCGCATGCTCGGGAGCAAAAAAAAGCACACCAG
>RGVD01000104.1 GCA_010027395.1 Bacteroidota bacterium | reverse complement strand
TCAGGACGGCATTAAAATATTATACACTACTCTCCTAAGTTCAATAGCATTAATTACTATTGATTTCTTCTACAGGTCGTTTAGTCCTGATAAATCTGCATATATTCCTCTATCAATTGTTGTGCTTGATTTTATTATCAGTGCTTTTTTGCTTGCAGCTTTTAGAATGGCAGTTAAAGTGGCTTTCATAAAAATAAATTACCAAACTGCGAAAGGGGAACAGCTTAATTATGCAATTTTTGGTGCTGGAGAGGCTGGCATAACTACAAAAAAGAAGTTAGATCAACATCGAATGGCAAATAATAAAGTTGCAGCATTTTTTGATGACAATCCAAAGAAAATCCGTAAATCAATTGATGGAATTGAAATATTTGATTTCGAAAATGATTTTGAAAACATTACTAAGAAATACAATATCGAGACTCTTATTCTTACACCAACTAATTTAAGTAAAAATAGAAAGCAAGAAATAATCGAAAAGTGCTTAAATTTTAATGTAAATGTTAGAACTGTACCTCCTGTTGAGAAATGGATTAATGGGGAATTGAGTTTTAATCAAATCAAGAATGTGAACATAGAAGATTTGATTGAACGTGATACAATTGAATTAGACAAGCAAGGAATAAGTAATCAATTAGACAGTAAGGTCGTAATGGTTACTGGTGCTGCAGGTTCTATCGGAAGCGAAATGGTTAATCAAATACTTAAATTTAGGCCAAAGAAATTGATTGCCATTGATAGCTCTGAAATTAAATTATATGATTTGGAACACGAGTTGTTGGACAAACATAAAAACGAATTTTTGAGATGCACGGAATTAATATTAGCAGATATTGGAAATGAAAACAGAATGCGAAGTATTTTTGAAAAATTCAGACCTGAAATAGTTTATCATGCAGCAGCATACAAGCATGTGCCTTTGATGGAAAGTAATCCATCTGAGGCTGTGAAAACCAATGTTGGAGGAACTAAAAATATTTCAGATTTGTCAGTGGAGTTTGGGGTTGAGAAATTTGTAATGGTTTCTACTGATAAGGCAGTTAATCCAACAAATGTAATGGGTGCATCTAAGCGTATTGCTGAGATTTATGTGCAATCGTTGAACAATGAACTATTATTAAACCAAAAAGCAAATACCAAGTTTATTACCACTCGTTTTGGAAATGTATTAGGTTCGAGTGGTTCTGTCATACCAAAATTTAGGAAACAGATAAATGAAGGTGGACCTATCACTGTTACTCATCCTGAAATTACAAGATATTTTATGACCATACCTGAGGCTTGCCAATTAGTTCTTGAGGCCGGATTTATGGGTAAAGGCGGTGAAATTTTTGTGTTCGATATGGGCAAGTCTGTAAAAATTATTGACTTGGCCAAGAAAATGGTTAAACTATCAGGTTTAACCTTGGGTAAGGATATAAATATTGCTTATACTGGTTTACGACCAGGTGAGAAAATATACGAAGAATTGTTGAATGATGAAGAAAACACCTTGCCAACGCACCACCCTAAAATTATGATTGGAAAAGTGAGGTTGTATAATTTTCAGGATGTACAAAACTCTACTAATGATTTATTAGGTCTTTATAATAAACAAAATCAGATGGCTATTGTTGCTAAAATGAAAGAGATAGTTCCTGAGTTTCAAAGTAAAAATTCAGTTTACGAGAGCCTCGATAAAAAAGTTGAACTCTCAAAAACTACTGTAGAAAATATACTTTCAAAACGATCTTAATTATTGCAGATATAAAAATTTAAAAAGCCATTCAGATTTGAATGGCTTCGTAACCCTCCCTTATTTTGGACAGGTTGTAAATATACAAATTCCGATTTAATTTTACATCGCTATTCATCAAACGGAAGTGAGCTCTGCTGGAGAGCAACTCACCAGGGATAATGATTGAGCCACGGAGAATATCCAACAATGATGCGTTGTGCTTTTGCATAACGCATTTTTTATTCTTTGTGTAATATGCCTGAGAAAAACTCACACTGTGATTTTTTGAAGTTTGTAATTAATTGGACTCATTTCATTTAATGATTCATGTGGTCTGTATAAATTATAATCATTGATAAACTCTTCAGTATAATACCTCACCTGGTCAATACTTTCAAAGAGGTGTATATCAAGAACATCTTGTCGATAAGATCTGTTAAACCTTTCAATATAGCCGTTTTGATTAGGCTTACCTGGTTGAATATAATGCAGCTCAATTTTATTATCATAACACCATTCTGAGAAAATAGAACCGATAAATTCAGGACCATTATCAACCCTTATCATTCTTGGTTTCCCTTTTTCTTTTACAACTCTTTCAAGCACAGTTACTAAACGTTTAGAACCTATACTAAAGTAAGCATCCACTGCCAATGCTTCACGATTAAAATCATCTATTATGTTTAATGTTCTGAACTTTCTTCCATTCATTAGAACATCATGCATAAAATCCATTGACCATGTATCATTAGCTGATTCTGGGATCGCCAATGGGACTTTTACTCGTCCAGTAATTCTTTTTTTAACACGCTTCCGTTTATTCATACCTAATTTCAAATAAACGCGTCTTACGCGTTTATAATTCCAAATGATACCTTCACCCCTTATCCGTGAATAAAACTTGTCTTGACCTTCATTTGGCTTATTTTCTGCCAACTTTTGAAGCTTATCAATTACAAGCTTATCATCTTTTTTATGCTTATAGTAATACAATGACTTTGGTAAGTTGATTAATTTACAAGCTCTTGTGATGCTATATCCATGCTCTTGATGGACATAGTCAACTCGATCTATTCGTTCACAAGGCTTTAGAACTTTTTTGATAAAACATCCTTCAAAACTGAATTGTCCATTGCTAGTTCTGCATACATCTTTTTTAGTCTTCGGTTCTCTTCCTCCAGCTCCTTGAGCCTTTTGATATCATGACCTTCCATACCACTATACTTTTTGTTCCATACATAAAATGTTGCTTTATGAATACCTAACTCTCTACAAATATCCATCACATTTTTTCCCGCTTCATACTCTTTTAGGGCTTTTAAAATTTGTGCCTCGCTAAATTTTTGCTTTTTCATTCTGTTTTTTAGTTTAAAGTTAATAATTTTCTAATTTTAAACTGTCCAAATTTTGGGGAGGGTTACGGCTTTTTTTATGAAAGTCTCTCCTGATGAAATAGAGGTTACTCCCCAAAAAAAACTTATTGCTTGCCTATTATTCTTGTTAAGCTCAACGAAACAAGCCATCATACATTAATCGTGTGTTGATAATACCAACCAAAGGCATGGTATTACAAAATTATTTAAAACTATAAAAGTAAAGAAAAATTTCGCATAATTGATTATCGTTTTATCCAAAATAACCTATGACAAATTTTGTATAAACTTAAAAGTATTCAATAAGAATTAGTAAATTTTTCAAACGATTATTTATTCAATTTGTAAAAAGTATAAGTAGGCATGTTTTTTAATATGGTTAGGCCTGCAGTATCACGGGGTTCAATCAATGTTTGTCTCATGGATTGTTTAAACCAAAGCAAGTATTCATCACCCTTGTACCTTGATTTATATTCATTTGAAGGCTCGCCTTTGTATTGACTAAAATGGTATTCTTTTTCATTCATCAACCACATAAAATCGGGGTAATTGCTCATCACTTTTTTATCAGTGGTTTTCTCTTTTACAAAAGCACTTAATTCTTTGTTGGTCCACCAATCTGTTCCAAAACCGCCTACTCCCAAGGTGGCGAGGCCAATCATTATGCATTTTATGGCTAGTTCACTTGTTTTATCGCTTTGGTTTTTTTTATACCATTCGTCAATAAACATGGCGGCATAACATATCATGGGAACATACAGCACCGACAGGTATCTTGCCATTTCAAAAAGATGAAGACTCTTTTGAAGTAGTAATAAAAAAAGATAGGCTGAGCAATAAAACCACAAAGCTTTGGCTGCTTTTTTTGTGGTAGTATGGCCTGTGTTTTTTTGATGAAAATAGAGTGTAGCACTCCAGAAAAAAAATAAAGCTCCTAAAATAAATAACAAGGCATAATGTACTTGTAGGTAAACCAAAATATGATACAGATTTAGTCCTAGATTACTTGGATTTAACTTCCCGGAAAGCGTATGCTGACCCGTAAATCCTCCTGATACCAGATAGTTTCTTATCAACCACGGTAAAGATGGTAGAAAAGAAATGACAATGAATAGTAGCATTGATTTGATTTTGTATCTTATGTTTTCGTCTGTAAGTAATATTAGAATAGCAACCAATAACATCATGAAACCTGCATAGCGTTGCAAACACATCAGCGCCATGAAAATAGCAGATATGTATAGCTGTTTGTTGGATTGAGAATATAAATACCTCAGAAAATACAACAAGAAAAAAGTTTGAAAGCAGATGAAAATAGACTCGCTATAAATGGTTATAATTAGTTTGTAATATGGGAATGCCACACAGCAAATAAGGATAAAGGGAATGGCATATGCTTGATGAATATGTTTTTTGATGATATGATATGTAACAAAACCAGATATGGCAATCGCAATAAAATTTAAACCCAAAGCAAACCAAATGATATTGACATGGAGCAAATAGCCAAAAGCCATTATTATTGGGTAAAGCGGAGCCCAATTGCTTAGTGCTTCACCATCAAAGCGGGTAAACGTAAAATGCGTTGTGAGGTTCTTTCCAGTGGATAGGTAAATGATAGAATCTGCAGTCAGTCCTGGCCCGTATGATTTGATGGCTAAAATCATCATGCAAAACAGAAAAACGATACCTAAACCAATTATATAATAGGGTTTGATTTTTTGATTATACATTTGGACAAGTTTATTATTAAAAAATCAATGCAACAATTAAAGATAATAACAGACCAAATGGAAAGGCAAATTGAAGTTCCTTTTCCTCCCAAACGAATCATTTCTTTGGTGCCTTCTCAAACCGAGTTGTTATATGATTTAGGCTTACATGATGAGGTGGTAGGGCAGACCTTATTTTGTGTTCATCCCAATGAAATGCATAATTCAAAACCAAGAATTGGAGGGACCAAGAAATTGCAAATGGATAAAATTGCTGCATTGGAACCCGACTTAATTATTGGCAACAAAGAAGAAAATGAACAATCTCAGATTGAAGAATTGATGAAGCTTTATCCTGTTTGGATGAGTGATATAAAAAGCCTTGATGATTCAATAGACATGATTGAAAGGATAGGGGATTTGATAACAAGAAATATTGAGGCAATGAACATTAGCCAAAAAATTCGAAATGATTTTAATGAGCTAATGTCTATTAACAAACAACTATCAACCAACAGATCCGTCCTATATTTGATTTGGCGTAAGCCATGGATGGCCGCTGGTCGCGATACTTTTATCAATGACATGCTTCAAAGATCTTGCTTTGAAAATTCCATCTCATCACCCGTTGCTCGATACCCCGAGATTAGTAATGATGAAATCAGAAACATGAAACCCAATTATATTTTTCTATCCTCAGAACCTTATCCATTTAAGGATGAACACATTTCTGAATTGCAGGCTATCAGCCCCTCTTCGAAGATTTTGTTGGTTGATGGCGAGATGTTTAGTTGGTATGGAAGCCGGCTTTTGAAATCGGCAAGCTATTTTAAAGAACTATTTAATTCGCTTTAAAGTTCCTTTTTCTATTTCTTTGCCCCCAATTCATGTTCAAAAACGAAAAAACACTTGCTTGGTTGGCATTTGCCGCAGTATCCATATTTTGGGGAACTACTTATTTTGCTATCAGAGTAGGGGTTACGAGCTTTCCTCCCTTCATCATGGCTTCTTGTCGCCATTTAATTGGTGGTATATTAATCTGTGCCTATTTCGTTTTGAGAGGTTACAAAATCCCAAGTCTTAAGGAATTAGGAACTTTTTCGGTTAATGGAATTTTGATGTTGGTAGGCGGGAATGGCATTATCAGTTGGGGTATGCAATACGTTGATAGTGGTGTTACTGCCATTATTTGCGCCCTCACGCCCATTTGGATTGTGATTGTAAACAAGATTTTGGGCAGCAAAGAGAAAATTGGTATTTGGGCCATATTAGGATTTGTGGTTTGCTTGCTTGGTCAACTCCTAATATTCAAAAATAAGATTAATCTGCTTTCAAACAATAATTATGCTTGGGGAATTGCAGCTGTGGTTTTTGCCAATATTTCTTGGGCATTGGGAACTATCTATTCTAAAAATAATAAATCAGAAATACATTCACTTTTTGCAGCAGGTTTACAAATGATTCCAGGTGGTTTGATCTTGTTTATCATAGCAGCTTTTAGAGGCGAACTATACAATCTTCATCCCAATACGGACGCCATTCTTTCGGTGGTTTATCTCATCATTATAGGTAGCATTTTGGCTTATGGTTCTTTTATGTATGTGTTAAAGCGCTTACCCGCAGCCGTGGTTTCTACCTATGCTTATATCAATACGGTTGTGGCTATTCTCATTGGTTGGTTGTGGCTTCATGAAGAATTGGATGCCAACATCGCATTGGCTGCAGGCCTTACCATTATTGGGGTGTACATGGTTACAAAAACTACCAAACAATCTTAAATGTGAACCCTTCTAATCACATACTTGTAGGAAAAACAGGTGAAGAATTGGCTGTGTCCTTTTTGAAAGAAAAGGGCTATGAAATACTTCATACCAACCTTCGCTTAGAAAAGGTAGAAGTGGATATAATAGCAAAGGATAAAAATCAAATTGTGTTTGTGGAGGTGAAAACCCGAAGCTCCGCAATGGTTGAGCCCGAAAAGGCTGTTAATAAAAGCAAGCAAAAAAACTTACAATGGGCAGCCGAAATATTTTTGGAAGAGAGGCAACTAAAAAATGAGTTGCGTTTTGATATTATTGCTATCGTTAAACAAAAAAATAATACGGACATTGAGCATTTTGAAGATGCCTTCTATCCGTATTATAATTTCTAATTCCTATTTGTTTTAAAGATTTCCTCTATTAGCTTGTTCGCGCTCTATGGCTTCGAATAAGGCTTTAAAGTTTCCTTTTCCAAAACAATATACCTAATTCTTTTAGTGGTTCAATGTCTTCTTCAATTGTTCCCACACGGTCCAACAAATCATCGTAATAACTATTTGGTACTTTTAAAAACTCTACACCACGAGCCATTAATTGTTTTACCGTTGATACAATATCATGCGTAGCAATGGCAATATGTTGAACGCCTTCGCCTTCGTAAAACTCTAAATACTCTTCTACTTGGCTTTTCTTTTTACCTTCAGCAGGCTCGTTGATTGGGAATTTAACATAGCCATTTCCATTGCTCATTACTTTGCTCATCAAAGCCGAGTATTCAGTGCTGATATCATTATCATCAAAAGAAAGGATGTTCTTAAAGCCCATTACATTTTCGTAAAACGCCACCCAAGGATTCATTTGGTTCCAATCTACATTTCCTACACAATGGTCAACATACAATAGGCCTGTTGGCTCTGGATTGTAAGTGCTTTCCCACTTAACAAAACCTGGCATAAAAACACCTTTATAGTTTTTACGTTCAATAAACCAATGCTCCACTTCGCCATAGGTTTTAATACCACTCATACGCACTTCACCATTGGCATCGCTTAGAGTTTTTGGCTCTAATTTAGAAACACCACCACGTTTGGTTGTTTGCTCGTATGCATCATAAGCATCTTCCACCATTAGTGCTAATACTTTCACACCATCACCATGTTTTTTGTGGTGCTCAGCAATCGCAGAATTTGAATGCAAAGGCGTGGTAAGCATTAAGCGCATTTTGTTTTGTATCAATACATAACTTACTCGATCTTTTATGCCTGTCTCAGGTCCGGCATAAGCCAGACTTTGAAAGCCGAAAGCGGTTTTATAAAAATGAGCTGCCTGCTTGGCATTACCTACATAAATCTCAATAAAATCAGTTCCGTGTAAGGGTAAGAAATCTGAAGTTTGCATTGTATCTTTTTCTGTTAACATATTTCGTTTTGATTAATTTGTTTTTATTTGATGATTTTGATTTTATTATTTGATTAATATTCTGGTTATATCATTTTTATCGAAATGACAATTAACAGCGTCTACAATTTTATTTTTCAAATCATATATATCATCACCATGCGTATAAATAGATGTTCCGATAGCTTTTGCTTCAAAGCCGCCATCTAATGACTCTTCAATAATAAAAATTAGTTCGTTCATGTTTTTTATTTTTTTATCAATTTCTTAATTTTAGTCCAATCATTTTGTTGCTCAGTTAATCCTCTATTACGACTAAGACTTGAAGGCGAACAATGATAAACTGCGAACCATTGAAATTGTTCATTTGTTTTTTGTTCAATTTGAACATTTTTAAAAGGTCTTTCTACTTTAGCATCATAGGCCCTACACATCATTTGATAGGCATGCTGACCTAATGTTATTATATAGTTAGGTTGAATGATGTTGATGAGTTCTTTTGTAAATAATTTTGCCGTTTCTGAATACCAACTATATTTTACTGGCTCAGACATCCCATTATTTTTACCCAATTTTATTCCTAATACTGCATTTGTAAAAAATAGAGGTAAGGATTTATTTACCTTTCCATATTCAGGTAACTCTATTTCATACCCTAAATTCTTAAATAATATTTGTAGAGTTTTATTTGTAGGGCTATCAATTTCTTTTTGCCAATTAGAATCTAAATTTTTAATGAAGTATTCTTTATGGCTAAAATCTTGACCTATCAATAGTATTTCTGCATCAAGATTACCATACCAGAGTTCCCATGGATTTAATGCTATTTGA
>RGVD01000103.1 GCA_010027395.1 Bacteroidota bacterium | reverse complement strand
AACGTTTTAAAGGAAAAAATAGGTGAGCAGCAAGCTAAGAGTTTGACTGAATATATTGAAGTAAAAGTTGAACAAAAGTTTGAAAGTCAAAAACAAATGTTAGCAACAAAAGAGGATGTTAAAAATCTTGAAATAAAATTGGCTGAAACAAAATCAGATTTATTAAAATGGGTATTTGCAATGTTTGTTAGCTTGGCTTTAATGATTATAGGACTTTATATAAAATAATTAAAAAAACTTTAACACAAATTTGCCTAGTCTGTCGCAAAGCCATTGCGCTGCGACTAAGCATTTCAAATGGAAAAGAGTTTGTCAGTCCGTAAAAACAAGAAGGTAAATTAATTTTTAATATAAAGCCCAATTATAGTAGCCATCTGAGCTATCCAAAAACCAACCATCCATTTAATCATATCAACTTTGTCATCTTTGGTTAAAAATATATCTTTCTTTTGGTTAATTTTCTCTTTAGTTTTAGCTTCAAGAAATTCCATCACTGTGCCAGCCTCTTTTTCTCCAAGTTTAACATTAAATATTTCGTACACCTTTAACTCTAATGCCGTCATAATATTAATTCCTTTTCAAAGGCAAATATAAAATTATTTCTAAAACCTATAACTATTTTGTCTGCTATTTGTGTTTTTCAAAAACCAATCATCGTATGGTCGGTGTCGCTCCGCTAAACAGCCATAGCTAATCCCTAATCCCTCCTGCCTATCTCCTAACTCCTGCCTCTCCCCTACTTCAATCTTCTGCGTTTCATTTCTCTCAAAATCAGTGTAAGCTCTCGCCCGGCTTGCCCTTTGGCACTGGTGTTTTCTTGCGCTCTTCTGAACAAATATGGCATAACTGCTTTAACAGGACCGTAAGGAAGGTACTTGGCCACATTGTATCCTGCATTGGCTAGGTTATAACTTAGGTTATCACTCATACCAAACAATTGAGAGAAATAGATGCGTCTATCGTTATTGGTTAACTTAGCTTCAGCCATCATTTCAGCCAAAATCTTGCAACTTTCTTCATTATGCGTACCCGCACAAATTGCTATTCTGTCAATATGTTTCACACAAAACTGAAGCCCTTCGTTATAGTCCTCGTCACTAGCTTCTTTATTGGGCTGAATAGGGTCGGTATAGCTTAACTGTTGAGCTCTTACTCTTTCTTTTTCCATGTAGGCACCTCTCACCAGTTTTACTCCTAGGTGGTAGTTATTGTCTGCTGCCTTTTGATATGATTGCTTTAAAAAAGCTAAACGATCGTGGCGATAAAATTGAAGTGTATTGTACACTATTGCCTCACTCTTGTTATACATCTCCATCATCTCATCCGCCAAATTATCAATGGTTTTTTGTATCCAACTTTCTTCAGCATCAATAAATATTCTAACATTTTTATCATAAGCCGATTTGCATATTCTGTTTACACGCTCTTTCACCCTGGCAAATTCATCGTTTTCATCACTGCTAAGGGTTTTTCCATCATTTACTTTATTAAGCAAATCCATGCGAGCTAGCCCTGTAACCTTAAAAACACTAAATGGAATTTTAGGATTGTTTTGTGCCTTGGCAATCGTTTCAATGGTTTCCTTGGTGGTGTGCTCAAAATCTTCTTCAGCTTCTTTGCCTTCAACTGAATAGTCTAAAATGGTTCCAATTCCATATTTATTAAGGCTTTCGATGGTTTTGGCACAATCTTCAATGCTTTCGCCTCCACAAAATTGCTTAAAAACAGTGGATTTAATTATCCCTTTAATTGGCAATGAAACGGCAAAGGCAGCATTCACCATAGCGGGTCCCACCTGTACCAACCAATTGTAGCCAAGTGCCTTAAACAGCATGTATGAATTACGCAAATCGCCATTTGATTTGGCTTTAAAAGCTATTTCGGTGTTTGAAAAATCTATTGAGGTCGGCTTTGAACTATTCATTATTTTTAATGTTATCTAATTGTTAAATATCTTAAAATTGTTATACATTGCGGGCACAAAAATAGCATTACTTACAATATTATAATGAAGGAAATTTTCAGCAAAGGGTATAATGTTTATATGGGCGAGGATGTATTTGAAAATATGGCCCAAAACCTTATTGAGCGTGAGTACTCCAAGGTTTTTGTGCTTATGGACGAAAATACAGAACGTGATTGCTATCCCATTTTGAAAAATTATTTGGTAAACGTTATTACCATTAAAATTAAGAGTGGTGAAAAAAACAAGACTCTAAAGACAGCAGAACTAATTTGGCAACAATTACATGATAATTTTGCAGATAGACAAGCTGTTATGATCAATTTAGGCGGTGGTGTGGTGAGTGATATTGGCGGATTTTGCGCAGCCACATATAAAAGAGGCATAGATTTCATAAATATACCCACAAGTCTATTGGCAATGGTAGATGCCAGTATTGGAGGAAAACTAGCCTGCGATATTGATTCACATAAAAACATGGTGGGCGTTTTTGCCCATCCTAAGGACATTTATATCTATTCTCATTTTTTAAATACCTTGCCTGACTCAGAAAAGCGATGTGGATTAGCAGAACTCAGCAAACATGCACTTATAGACAGCAAGCCGCTTTGGCATGACATTTTAGAAAATTCTGTTTTTGAATTACCCATAATTAATGATTTAATCCAACAATCGGCTAAAATTAAAATTAAGATAGTTAAAAACGACCCATTAGAAAAAGGATTACGCAAAGTACTAAATTTTGGGCATACCATTGGCCATGCCATTGAAACCTGGAGTTTAAAAAACGATAAAAAACCATTGAAGCATGGTGAAGCAATTGCCATTGGCATGCTTTGCGAGTCTTATATTTCTAATAAATTATTAGGATTGAGCAATAAAGAACTCAACCAAATTGTGCATTTTGTTGGTAAAAATTTTAGCCATTATAAAGGTCAATGGGATGTAAATGAACTTATTTCTTACATGAAAAATGATAAGAAAAATTATAAAGGAAACTACAATTTTAGTTTGCTAAAAAAGGTTGGAAAAGCCAAAATTGATGTGGACTGCAGCACAGATTTAATTTTAGAGTCTCTGTCATACTACCAAGGACTTGGTCAACAATTTCCTTCTCAGCTTAGTGCTTGAAAGCCGTTAAAGTTATATCACCCAAAAAACCTATACAATGCAGTATTGATTTACCTGCGTCAAAAAGCATTGCAAACAGAGCATTAATTCTGCAAGCTATACTACCCAATATTACGCTTAATAACCTTTCACAAGCGGATGACACCATACTTATGCAACAAGCATTGAAAAGTCATACTGAAGATATTCATTTAAAAAATGCAGGTACATGCATGCGTTTTCTAACAGCATATTTTGCCTCAAAAGAAGGAAAAAAAGTTAATCTGATGTGTTCGGATAGAATGAAGGAAAGGCCTATCAAAACCCTGGTAGATGCGCTAAGAGAATTAGGAGCTGATATTACCTATCTTGAAAAAGAAGGCTATCCACCTTTGGCTATTCAAGGAAAGAAATTAATTGGTAAATCAATCATAATGAATGCAAGCGAGAGCAGTCAATTTATTAGTTCTTTGATGTTGATTGCGCCCAGTATCGAAAATGGTTTGGAGATTATTTTGGAAGGAGAGATTTCTTCTATCGATTATATTGAAATGACTGCCAAACTCATGCAAGAATTTGGGTTTAGGGTCCAATATAAAAACAACAAAATAAACATTGATAAAAGTGAACGCTCCAACCAGAAAGATTTTGAATATACCATAGAAGCGGATTGGAGTAGTGCTGCTTTTTGGTATCAAATTGCGGCCATGAGCCATGATTCTCAGATTACCTTAAATAGCTTGAGCCTAGAAAGTTTTCAGGGTGATAAAATAATTGCAGAATTACTTTCAAATCAGGTTGAAACTCGAACTATTTCAGACAACATTGTCATTCATTCAAACCAATCAAAAATCAATAATCAAAATTATCCAATCAACTTAAAGCACCAACCTGACCTATCCCCTGCCTTGGTTGTAAGCCTTGCATCATTGGGAATTGAAGCGAAAATTGAAGGACTTCAAAACCTAAAAATAAAAGAAAGCAACCGACTGCAAGCACTGCATGATGAGTTAACCAAACTAGGTTATGCTATAAAAATTGATGGGAATAGTTTAGAAATAAAACATTCAGGAGATGTAAACCCCTCGACTCCGCTCAGGATGACATCATCTTCCATTCAAGAATTAAACAATCAAGCAATTCAGCAATCAGTTAATCTGAAAATCAAAAATAATCAAATCAAAACTTACATGGACCACAGAATGGCTATGGCCTTTGCACCATTGGCTTTGGTATTTGGCGAAGTGATTATAGAAAATCCTGATGTGGTTGAAAAATCATACCCGTATTATTGGGATGATTTAAAAAAAGCAGGATTTGGTTTGGAGTTTTTTGAAGTGTAATCTT
The DNA here is from genome assembly GCA_010027395.1 of Bacteroidota bacterium. Classification (GTDB taxonomy): domain Bacteria; phylum Bacteroidota; class Bacteroidia; order UKL13-3; family UKL13-3; genus RGVD01. Next base: position 4,775 of record RGVD01000103.1, on the reverse strand, counting down.
GTAGCTAATGAATTCATTTGGCGAAATTTTCAGAATTACCACCTTTGGTGAAAGTCATGGTGAAGCGCTTGGCGTTGTCATTGACGGCTGCCCACCTAATATTCACTTTGATTTTGAGTTTGTAAAGAGCGAATTGAAAAGAAGAAAACCCGGGCAATCTAACATCAGCACAAGCCGCATTGAAGATGAAACATTCGAGGTCTTGAGTGGGGTATTTGAAGGCAAAACCACAGGTACTCCTTTAACTTTGATGGTTAGAAACCATAATCAAAAGTCGGAGGACTACGATAAATTAAAGGATGTTTTCAGACCTGGACATGCCGATTTTACCTATCAACAAAAATATGGCATTCGCGATTACAGAGGTGGAGGTCGACAATCAGCAAGAGAGACAGTGGCGAGGGTTTTAGCAGGTGCTGTGGCCAAAATGTATCTAAAAAGCCAAGGCATATCAATACAAGCTTATGTGAGTCAGATATACAATATCAAACTAGAAAAAGAATATACAGAATTAGATCTCAATCAAATAGAAAGCAACATCGTTCGCTGCCCTGACCCCGAAAAAGCCAAAGAGATGATTGCCTTAATAGAACAAACCAAACTTGAAGGTGATACATTAGGCGGTGTTATTAGCTGCATTTGCAAGGGCGCTTCTGTTGGTTTGGGTCAACCTGTTTTTGATAAATTACATGCTCAATTGGGCAAGGCCATTTTAAGCATTAATGCTTGCAAAGGATTTGAAATAGGAAATGGTTTTGAATCTGTAAACTTAAAAGGAAGCGAAAACAATGATGCATTTTTTGCAAATGACGACAAACATATTGGTACCAAAACCAATCATAATGGAGGTGTGTTAGGAGGTATTTCAAATGGTATGGAAATTTTTTTTAGAGCAGCATTCAAACCAGTTTCAAGTATTAGTAAGCAACAAGATACCATAAATATTTCATCAGAAAACACCACCATTCAAATTGAAGGACGACATGACCCATGTGCAGTACCACGAGCAGTGCCAATTGTAGAAGCCATGACAGCCTTGGTTTTAATGGATATGCTGCTTAGAAACAAAATGTATCAGTAAATCATTATTCGTATTTTTTTAGTCATAAAACTTGTTTTCAATCAGATGTGCCAATAAAATCAATTGCTTTTGCTTTATTTGAATAAATTTTTTTATGATGAGAAAGTATTTTTTATTGACCCTTGCTTGTGCTTTGTTTCAGCTTCACTCAAATGCCCAAACTGTTGTGCCTTGTGCCACTGATGAAATTCATCAGCAGATTTTGGAACAACACCCAGAGTTGAAAATGCAGGAGCAATTGATGAATGAAACTGCTCGTAGGTTTGTTCCTCAATTGAATAAGGCTGCAACCATAAAATACATTCCTGTTGTATTTCATGTCATACATGGTTATGGCAATGAAAATATTAGCCAAGCGCAAATAAACGATCAAATCAGAATACTAAACGAAGACTATAGAAAAGTGGCTGGCACAAATGGAGGTTCTAGCACCGACCCTTTAGCTGTAGATATGGAGTATGAATTTCGCCTAGCCCAATTTGACCCCAATGGAAACCCTACTGATGGTGTTAATCGTGTAAATAATTACGCCCTGAGCATTAATGCAACTGATAATACGAAGGCTTCGATTTATTGGCCTAGCGATAAATATTTTAATATTTGGGTGGTTAATACTATTTTAAATAATACTGGAAGTCAAAACAGCATTGTACTTGGCTATGCGCAATTTCCATCAGATAGGACCTCAAGACCAACTACTGATGGTGTCATCATACGTTCAGACCAAGTGGGAGTAATTGGGACAGGACAACAATCGCAAGCTGGAAGAACATTGACTCATGAAGCAGGTCATTGGGTAGGTTTGTATCATCCTTTCCAGGGTGCATGCGGATCATCTAGCTCCAATTGTGCTGTTCAAGGAGATCAAGTTTGCGATACGCCTCCAGTAGCCTCATCAGCCTCGGGTTGCCAAACAGGAAGAAACTCTTGCAGTACTGACAATCCAGATTTACCAGATTTGATAAGAAATTACATGGATTATTCCGATGGTAACTGTGATAACATGTTTACCAAAGGTCAAAAAACAAGAGCGGATGGGATTATGCCAAGTACGAGAGGAAATATATACTCAGCAGCAAACTTAAGCAACATAGGACTCAATACTGACGGCACTTACAAAACCATTCCAGCTTCAAGTAAAAAAGCTCCTTTCAATTTTGATTTTAATGTAAGTTCATTAAATGGAACAGGTTGGTTTACTGAAGCCTTTACCATTCAACCTGACACTGCATGGCAAATCAACCAAGCCATTGGTTACAACGATTCTAAATCTATATACAATAGAAATTTCTTAACCCAAAAATTAAACACACGCTCTTCTTTTTCAAGCCCAAGTTATGATATTAGTGGCTTGACCAGTCCTAAACTTACATTTGCCATTGCTTATGCCAAACGCATTAGCGCGAGTAACGACAAGCTTACTATTTATGTTTCCAATAACTATGGAAGAACTGAAGAAGTTTTAAAAACACTAATTGCTACCGACATGACAACTGTGGATGTTACAGCATCAGAGTTTGTGCCTGCCAATGCTAGCCAATGGAAAAAATTATCTTACGACCTTTCAGCTTATAAATCTTACACTAATTTGAGTGTTCGTTTTGAGTTTATGAATGTGAGAGGAAACAATATTTTCTTAGATGATATTAGCGTGGCAGAGCCAACAGGTTCGGAAGAATTATTAAAAGAAAGTTTAGGTTTTATTTTCTTTCCAAATCCTGTTAATCAAACAGCCCAAATCAAGTTCAACCTAAGTAACAGCGAAAACGTATCTATCAATTTGTTTGACATTTCAGGCAGATTGGTTAAAACACTTGCTGATGCCAACATGCCTGCAGGAGCTAATTCTGTTAATTTTGATAAAGCTGAATTAAACAAAGGTGTTTACTTTCTGAAAGTTGAAACCTCAAATGGCTCGTTCAGCCATAAGGTAATGATTGACTAATTTCTCAAAGCCTTTTTCTTGAAAACAAATACCTTTAAGCAAAGTGTTATAGACACCTGTAAACATATGCTACAACAGCGCGCCTTCACGGCAGAACAAGCGATGAATGCGGCTCAAGAGGCGGCAAATGGCGAAGACAAAAGCAGTGCAGGGGATAAGTATGAAACAAGCCGTGCTATGGGTCAACTTGACCGCAACATGAATGCCAAGCAATTGGCAGAGGTACAAAAGGAGCTTGCCGAATTAGAGCGTTTGGAGAAAAACCCACCCAAAACCGATATGGTATATAGTGGCTCGCTCATCAAAACAAGCATGGGTTATTTGTATATAGCAATAGGTTTAGGAAAACAAGAAATTGAAAACCAAAATGTGGTATTGCTATCCAAAAACTCACCTTTAGCTTTGTCTCTTTTAGGGAAGAAAGCAAAGGAGCAAATAGCTTTTAATGGCAATAAAATTAGTGTTGAACAAATATTATAACTAAATACTATTAGTTAAAGTAAACACCGTAATCTCAGGTAGAATGCCCACTCGGCCGGGGTAACCTAAAAAGCCGTAACCACGGTTTACATAAAGCTTTTGGTTTTCTTTGGTCTCATATAATCCAGCCCAATGTGGGTAGATATATTGAGATGGACTCCATTTGAACTTACCTAATTCAACACCAAACTGAAAGCCATGTGTATGCCCACAGAAGGTAACATCAATGTCTTTGTGTTTCTGACTCACAATGGTATCAAAGTGCGAAGGATCATGAGAAAGTAAGAGTTTCACGGGTGTGTTTTCCATTCCTTTTTGTGCTACTTCCACATTGCCATATTTCTGAAAACGACCTCTATCTCCCCAATTCTCAACCCCTATCAAACCAATTTTATTGAACTTTCTATCAATCACCACATGCTCATTTCGCATGAGGTGCCAACCCATTTGTGTGTGAACATCATACAAGTCAGTTAGGTTTTTCTGCTTCTCTTCAGGGCTTTTCCAATTGTTTACATAATCGCCATAATCATGGTTTCCAAGAATAGAATACACGCCCATTGGTGCTTTCATTTGGGCAAATAAATCCATCCAATCGTATGCCTCATCGGTTCGATTGTTTACAAAATCACCCGTAAAAAAAGCCAAATCTGCATTTTGTTCTTTAATCAATTTGATTCCTTTATACACCGCATCTTTATCGGTAAAACTACCTGAATGCACATCCGAAATTTGAACAATTTTTAATCCCTCGAAAGCATCAGGTAGATTGGGCAAATACAATTCAACTTTATGAACCCTATAATCATAAGCGCCTTTCATAATGCCCCTTGAAAGAATAACAAAAGGAACTGCACCTGCTATCAAACCCGTGCGGGCTAAAAATTCAGAGCGGGTTATTTTATCGCTTTTCTCTTCTATTTCGGCTTCGTACTCTTCAAGCTCAGCCTCTGCTTTGGTTTCAAAAAGTTCTTTAATCTTTCTAAAAATCATTGTTATCAATCGCTTCACATCATCTAACAACATGAAGATGCAGATAAAGAACTTGGATAAATAAAACACGACATAAAATCCTGCGAAATACACCCTGTAGGCTTTGTTGCCATCCATTCCAGGGAAGAAAAAGCTCCCTAAAAGTATCAATGAAACAATGATTGGAATCGCCCAAAACACGATGGCTATAAATCTACGAACATTTTTATGTCGCTTATTATAGAGCGTTTTATAGGCTTGCCATGCGTATGCATCTATCAAAAAAGCAAAGGCAAT
>RGVD01000102.1 GCA_010027395.1 Bacteroidota bacterium | reverse complement strand
AGTCGGTGATGAAGTAAGCAACGAAACAGGCAAAACCTCAAGACGATTTATTAAGGAATAATATAAAAATAAAATAATACTCATTAAGGCTGTTTCTTTCGAAACAGCCTTTTGTTTTAGTTCTCTTGTCCAAATTTCCTCAAGCCCCATTCCCAAATCCTTATTAATTCTCGACACTTTCTTTTCTATCAATCAAAACCTATTTTTGCAAACTTTTATTGAAAATTTTGAATGGTGCTAATCAATTTATAATTCTCAATTCCTAATTCGTAATTTACATGAAATACAAAGAATATAAAAAGTTAGACTTTCCTGCTTTTGAGCAAGAGGTACTCAAATTCTGGGAAGAAAACGATATTTTCAAAAAGAGTGTAAGCAACCGCGAGGGTGCTGATTCTTTTGTTTTTTATGAGGGACCGCCAAGCGCCAATGGTATGCCAGGTATTCACCATGTTATGGCTCGTGCTGTTAAGGATATTTTCTGTCGATACAACACCTTAAAGGGCTTTCAAGTTAAACGCAAAGCGGGCTGGGATACACACGGTTTGCCCGTAGAGTTGCAAGTTGAGAAAACACTTGGCATAACCAAAGAAGACATTGGTAAGAAAATTACAGTAGCAGAATACAACGAAGCCTGCCGCAAAGATGTGATGAAATACACCGATGTGTGGGATAAATTAACCTCACGTATGGGTTATTGGGTAGACCTTTCCGACCCCTATATTACATACGAAAACAACTATATCGAAAGTCTTTGGTATTTGCTTAAAAAACTATATGAAAAAGGCTATTTATATAAAGGTTATACTATACAGCCCTACTCTCCTGCTGCTGGTACAGGTTTAAGTTCTCATGAGTTGAACCAACAAGGCACCTATAAAGATGTGAAAGATATGACGGCTGTGGCTATGTTCAAAGCGGTTGATAGTTCTCAGTTGTTAGTTGATGGGGATGTTCATTTCTTAGCATGGACTACCACACCTTGGACATTGCCTTCTAATACGGCATTAGCTGTGGGGGAGAAAATTGATTATGTAGTTGTGAAATCATTCAACCAATACACCCACAAGTCAATGACTGTGATATTGGCCAAAAACCTATTGAACAAATACTATTCTCCTGAAAATGCAACGTTAATTTTAGGAGATTATAAAGCGGGCGATAAACAAATTCCATTTGAAATAATCAAAGAAGTTAAAGGAAAAGACCTGGCAGGACTAAGATATGAGCAATTATTGCCATTTGCACAACCTACCGATGGAGATGCTTTCAAGGTTATTATTGGCGATTTCGTAACTACAGAAGATGGAACAGGTATTGTTCATATTGCACCAAGCTTTGGTGCTGACGATTTTAGGGTGGCTAAACAAAATGGTGTGGGAAGCTTAACCTTGGTTGATAAAAGAGGTAAGTTTTTACCAGAGGTACAGGATGGTCAGTTTTTGTATGGTGAAGAGTATGTGAAAGAAGCCTATCTAACTGATGCTGAAAAAGCTACAGAATTAGCTGTTCAAAAAGAGAAGTTGAGGGGTGTAATTCATGATACTTCAAAACTTAGCTACTTGAGTGTGGATGAACGAATTATTTTAAAACTTCAAACTGAGAACAAATTATTTAAAAAAGAAAAATACGAACATAGTTACCCTCATTGCTGGCGAACAGATAAACCTATTTTATACTATCCACTTGAAAGCTGGTTTATAAAAACCACTGCCGTAAAAGATCGTTTGGTGGAATTAAACAAAACCATCAATTGGAAACCTGAACACACAGGTACTGGCCGTTTTGGTAATTGGTTAGAGAATTTAGTAGATTGGAACCTTTCTCGCTCGCGCTATTGGGGAACTCCATTGCCTATTTGGAGAACCGAAGATGGCAGTGAAGAAAAGTGTATTGGTTCTCAAGAAGAATTGAAGGCAGAAATTGAAAAGGCCATTGCAGCTGGTTTTATGACTGCCGATGCTGAATATAAAAATGCCAAAGGTGAAATAGAATTACACAAGCCTTATGTAGATAATATAACCCTAGTTTCATCAAAAGGTGAAAGAATGAAACGTGAAGCCGATTTAATAGACGTTTGGTTTGATTCAGGAGCCATGCCTTATGCACAATGGCATTGGCCTTTCGAAAATGAAGAGGTATTTAAAAAGAATTTCCCTGCTGATTTTATTGCCGAAGGCGTTGACCAAACGCGTGGTTGGTTCTTCACTTTGCATGCATTGTCGGTTCTTTTGTTCGATTCTATTTCTTATAAAAATGTAATAGCAAACGGATTGGTACTAGATAAAAATGGCAATAAAATGAGTAAGCGTTTGGGCAATGTGGTAGATCCATTTGATGCCATTGCCAAATTTGGTGCAGATGCCAATCGTTGGTATATGCTTACCAATAGCGATCCTTGGGATAACCTAAAATTTGATATTGAAGGCGTGGCTGAAAGCCAACGTAAGTTTTTCGGAACGCTATATAACACCTATTCATTCTTTGCTATCTATGCCAATATTGATGGATTTGAGTTTGATAATAACAACATCACACCTGTTAACAACAGAACAGAACTAGATCGTTGGATTATTAGTAAGCTAAACAGTTTAGTGAAATTGGTAACAGAGAAAATGGATGACTATGATGCTACTCCTGCTGCGCGTGCCATCGAAGAGTTTGTTGGCGACCATTTGTCTAATTGGCACGTGCGTTTATCAAGAAGACGTTTCTGGAAAGGGGAAATGAATGCTGATAAGCAAGCAGCTTTTGAAACCCTATATGAATGTTTAATAACCGTTTCTCAATTAATGAGTTCGGTAGCGCCATTCTTCTCAGATTGGTTGTACAAAAACTTAACAGAAGCAGTTTCTGATAAAAAAGAATCAGTACATTTAACGGATTGGGTAAAGGCAGATGAAACATTGATAGACAGAGCATTAGAAGAACAAATGGAATATGCCCAGAAAATTACTTCATTGGTTTTTTCTATTCGTAAAAAGGAAAATATCAAGGTTCGTCAGCCTTTGCAAAAAATCCTTATTCCTTTGGTTGATGAGCGCATAAAAGATGAAATTAAGCATGTGCAAGGTCTGATTTTGAGCGAAGTAAATGTGAAAGAGTTGGAGTTTACCGATGCCATTGCCAAAAGCATCAAGCCTAATTTTAAAACACTAGGCAAAAAAGTGGGTGCTAAAATGAAGGAAGTGGCAGCCTTGGTGAGTGCTTTTGGGCAAGAACAGATTGATGAGATTGAGCAAAAATCTAGCATATCGATTGATATTCAGGGTGAAGCCATTTTGATAGAAAGAGAAGATGTGGAAATATTGTCGAAAGAAATAACTGGCTACAAAGTAGCTAATGAAGGCAAGATAACTGTGGCCTTAGATATTGAAATTGATGATAAATTGAGAACTGAAGGTATTGCTCGTGAGATAATTAGCAGGTTGCAGAACCTTAGAAAAGAAAGCAATTTTGAGGTAATGGATAAAATTAATGTTATCATTCAAAAACATCCATACCTATCTGGTGCGATAAATGATTATAAAACATATATTTGCACCGAAATTTTGGCAGCCTCGATAATCGAAGTTGAACAATTAACCGATGCCGCTGAAATTGATATAGACGAAAATAAAATATTTGTTCAATTAAGTAAATCGTAATTTGTGATGGCAAAAAAGAATACAAAAACATCAGCTAAAAAAGTAGTAAAAAAAACAGCTGTTAAACCAGTTGCTAAGAAAGCTGCAAAATCTCTAGCTAAAAAGGCTGCCAAGCCTGTGGCTAAAAAAGTAACAAAACCAGTTGCTAAAAAAGCAGTGAAGAAAGTTGTAAAACCAATTGCTAAAAAAGTAAGTAAGCCAGTTGCTAAGAAATCTGCTCCAAAAAAGGCAGTTAAAGTAGCTAAAAAAAAGACTGTAGCTAAAAAGGTTGCCAAAAAAGTTGTAACGAAGAAAACCATCGCAAAAAAATCGGCAAAGCCCTCCGCTAAGAAAGTTGCTCCTAAAAAAGTTTCTAAGCCAATTGCTAAGAAAGTAATAAAAGCACCTACAAAAAAAGTAGCTAAGCCGATTGCTAAAAAAATAGTTAAGCCGACTGCTAAACCAATAGCTAAAAAGGTTGTAAAAAAAGTAGCAAAGCCAGCTGCTAAAAAACCTACTAAGCCTGCTAAAGCTATTATCACGAAAAAAGTAGTTAAAACAATTGCTAAATCAGCTAAAAAGGTGGTATCAAAACCGATTGCTAAGGTTACCAAGCCAGTGGCAAAAGCTACAAAACCAGTTACAAAGGCGCCCAAAGCAAAGTTAGTAGCTCCAAAGGTTATCAAGCCTGCAAAAACTGAAGCTGAAAAAGTAAAAATAGAGGTTTCAACTAAACCTTTTGTTCCTAAGCCTATAGTTAAAAAATCTTCTCCTAAGAAAACAGAAAAAGTGGTTGAAGTAGTTAATGATGAAACTACTGAAGTGGTTAATGTGCCAAATGAAAGTAGCTACAGCCGATATAGCGAGTTAGAGATGGCTGAAGATAAGAAACGATATAGTGATGTTGATTTGGCAGAGTTCAAAGAATTGATTAATTCAAAATTATCGGTAGCGCAAGAGGAACTTACCAATTTGTTAAACCAAATGGCAAGTCCTGGATTCAATTCAGCTTCGGATACTGATAGTTCATACAGCAAAATTGATGATGGTGCTGCCACATCTGAAAAAGAATATTTAAGCCAATTAGCAGCTCGTCAACGCAAGTTCATTGAAAACTTAGAAAATGCCCTGATACGTATCGAAAATAAAACTTATGGCATTTGTCGTGTTACAGGTAAACTTATCTCTAAAGAGCGTTTACGCGCTGTACCGCACACTACCTTGAGCATGGAAGCTAAGTTGCAACAATATAAATAGATGCTAGATCTAATATAAGTTGAAGCCCGATGAATTGAATTCATCGGGCTTTTTTATTCAAGTCATTTACTTGAGAGGTGTCCTGCTCACAAAGTTTTTACTTTCCATTTCATTAAATTTATTTTGGAAATAATTCAAAGTAAACTTCACAAAAATGTTTTTAACGTTAATATAATTAAAAATCTGTTTAGGTAACGCTCCAAGATTAGCCTTCGCATCTCTTGCGGTGCGTCCCAACTCAAGACGGTTGTATTTATCTTCTATCATGCGTTTTGCGGCAAAAAATAAAATATTGAAGTAAATCTGATGGGTTTTATTTTCTTCGTAATCTATACCAATGTAGTGGGTTTCCATTCTATTTACATCATAAAAAATCAAGGTATAAAAGCCAATCATCACTTGATTTTTATAAAATGCATGAAACTCAAACTTGTCATATAAATCTTTTTTCATTTCATAGAAATAATGAGTATTGATGGTGCCGAGTTTAACACTTTGTTTATTTACTACTTGCCAATACAATTGTTTAATGACTTCGGCTTGCTCCATTATTTCTTCTGCATTCAACTCTCTCTTCTCAATTCCATCAAATGCTTTAATGATTTTCCTGGCGCGTTGTAAATACTTTTTATGCAAATCGTTTAGGTAATCATCGAAAGAAAACCAATGCGGTCTCCTTTGCAACTCCATGGTGACATCCCCATTGAAAAATTGATACCCAAATAAATTGCTATTTTGTTCGATAAAAACATCTTCACAGTCTTTAATAATAATGCCCTTGGGTTTACAAATACCGCTTTCTTTTGTGATTTTTTTTATGACATCAAAAATCAGAGTTTTATGTGATTCATTTTTGAAATAAAATCCTTGGAAATTTATCCGAAACAAATGTCCACAAACCAAGAGAGGTATTTTTTTAGGTAATAATATTTTTATGATTTTAGAGATCACTTGCTGCTCATCACTAAAGTTTAAATGCTTATGTTGAAACTGAAACTGCTGCAAATACAATATGCCTAGTAATTTTCCTTTGGAATATATTTGAATATAAAAACTCTCAATATCGTCAACTTTGGCATCTTCAAACGCCTGCAAATGTGAGCTTTTCAAATGGTGGCTTTCGGGCAAAAACTCATCCCATTGCTTCTTGAAATTAGCAATTTTTTGTTCTATTTTAATATCAATTTTCAATATACTTTTTTGCGGGAAATTATGTTAGCAAAACAACACTATTTAAACCACTATTGCATAAAATGATTCAGAAATACATAAATAATTACTTAACATTTTTTTTAATTTGAATTAGATTAATAATGATTATTGGCTTGCATTATTTCTTTAAAAAATGATAAATTGCCAATAAAAATTAAAATAAGAATTTAAAATATATGATTCAGAAAAAAACAACTAACAGCTACGCTAAACTACTTTTTCTACTTGTTTTTTTTACTTGGTTTTGTTTATCGGCAATGAAATCTTCTGCCCAAGAAGCCGCTCTAAATTATATGCCCTATTATGAGTTGGCAAACGAAGCACGTATGCTATTGCACAACAAAGAATACCAAAAATCACTTGATAAATACGAAGAAGCATTTTCGAAGTACTATGGTTTTGAAGATGATTATACTGATGCTGTGAAAGCCTCATTGAAAATTAACAATTCTACAAAAACATTTGATTTACTAAAAGGAAAATTATTGAAAACGGGGTGGTATAATGATGAAATATTTGATTCTACATTTCAAACTTTTTTGAAAAGTAATGAAGGAAAAAAATATATAGATGAAAAGAAAAAATGGGAAGATGAAAACCGCAAAACCATCGACCCATCAGTGTATGGCTTCATAAGAGCTGTTGATGCTACTGATCAATATGGTAGAGCGGGTTTTAACAAATTGCTTCGCACTTATATGACGGATTCGGTTTTCAAATTGTTCAAACCAGAGTTGATTGAATATACAGATAGTGTAAATTTTACAAGGTTGAAGAAACATATTTCAACCTATGGCTTCCCTGGTCGGAAGAAACTTGGGGGCAAGGATTATATGCACACCATTGTATTGCATTTATACAACTACAATGAAAAAACAGACTCTTTAAGTGCTTTTAAAAGAGCCAAGTTTCAGTATTTAGATTCTGTTTTACTACAACAAGTAAATCTAGGTGAGTTTAGTCCTTGGCATTATGCCTATGCCACCGATTATTCATTAAGTGTAGGTAAAAGTTCATGGTATGGTGTTAACCAGTTTTTCAAATTCCCCATCAAGGATATCGAGAACGTGGAGAAAAGAAGAAAGGCCATTGGCTTAATGAGTTTAAAACAACAATGTATTTTATCGGGCAAACCATTACCTAAGGAATACAAGGAATAGCACATTATTTCGGTCTAATTCATTCCTTATATTATGATTAAGCCAACATTAGGTTTCCAAGAAATTTTATAACCATATTTGAGTCTCACATTTATTAACTATCCAATAATTGGGGTACCTAACTTAATATGCCCTTTATAAGTGTTTGGGAGTTTCTTGAAAGATTTAAAAATTCTGAAGAATCTGTAAAGAAACAATTCCATATTTACATGCTCTCATCTTCTTGAGGCCCTGTAGATATCAAGCGTGCCAAACTATATCTATTTGTTATAGATTTTATTGAGAAACAAATTAACAAAGTATTACTTAAAAATGTATTTGGGCAAATAACAAAATACTAATTGATTACAAGCTGATTTGCATTGTATTTTTTTCTCATTATTCAGTAAATGTAGGTATTGCTAATTATGAGAAATTTAGAAAAATATGAACTAAAAACTTAGCAATAAACCCATAAAAAACATATCAAAATCAGTATCTGAATTAACATTTTGGTAAGATTTTAAATTGCCGGTGGTATTATCAAATACAATGCTTTCAGGGTTGATGATTTTGGCTACTTTACCATAGTTTCTTTGATATCGTAATTCCCATTTAATACGTTTACTAACTTTTATTTTTATTCCTCCACCCCATCCGTAAATACTCGTTACATCTCCATCAATATTATCAGTTTTGGTTTGCTTTGTATTACTCACATCGTAGTATTTTAAGTTTTGACGAGTAAAATAAAAACGCCATCCATAATACACATTTCCAAAAACCGAAATGGGTAGGTCGGGGAATAGATCTAAATCTAGATAAGGGTACCAACCATATGCATTGCTGTTAATGGCAATACTCGAATTATTTGGTAAGTAGCTGCTTTTGCCACCAAAATATAAATAATCAAAACCAAGACCTACATACAAGGCAATTGGTAATTCAAGTCTTTTGATGGTATTGAAACCTAATTTAAACGAAAATCCAACACCATTAGAGATATTTTCATTGGTTCCAATGCCATGGGCATAATTTAAAGCTGCACCAATATACATTTTTTTTGAATCTTCAATTGTATCTAAATAAGCTGTTGGGGATGATACAGCTCTCGAACTAATTGCAGAAGAATCACCTTTTATCTTACCCGTAATAGTGGTAGGATTTTGTTGAGCATGCAATTGACAAAACATCAAAAACATCAGATTATATAGAATTAGTTGTTTCATTTAAATGTTAAATATATTAATCCAAGCATGATAAAAACCTTGCCAAAAAATCACCTCCCCTTACAATTGTTTATGCAAAATTCAGCCATGGTTCTATCCTCGGCAGATAAACCTGAAAATCCTAGTACATTTTGAAGCAGCGGTGTTGCTTTGCTGCATATACCTTGTTTGTAGTAAGCTACTCCTAAGTTCCATTCAATATCAGGATTGTTTGGGTTGATAGAATTGGCAATAATCAAATGATCTACTAAGGCATTTACATACTTTTTATCACTGCTTTTTTCAAGCATACTTTTATAAGCTTCAGCGGCATATAAATGTCCGTTTAGCATACTAGGATCTATTTCACAACATTTCTCAAACAGCTTAATAGCTGCATTGACACTACCTTGTCTAAATTGTATGGATCCTAAGCCGATATAAGCTTCAGCAAGGTTTTTATCTTCTTTGATAGCAGCATTGTAATAATAATTTGCACTGTCAAGATACACGTTTTGTTGGGCTGTATCTGAAATAGATTTTAAATTGTAATACTTCGCCAATACCAAATAGGCAGGCGATTTTTGGATAGCAGTTTGAATACTTTTGAATGCATATGCTCTAGCCTTATCTATATCTCTTACCGACAAATAAAAACTAGCGGCAGCACTAATATTATCCAATTCATTTTCACTATTAGATTTATAAAAAGGATTAAACACTTTGTTTATGATTTGAGAAATACTACTCTTACCAATGTTTGAAAGGGCAGAAAAATC
>RGVD01000101.1 GCA_010027395.1 Bacteroidota bacterium | reverse complement strand
CAAAACCTCTTCCACCGCCACCGTTTTCTTCTCTAGGTTTTGCTTCGTTTACTACTAAAGTTTTTTGCATAAAATCTTGACCATGTAACTCTGAAATAGCGCGTTTAGCGTCTTCATCGTTAGCCATTTCTACAAATCCGAATCCACGACTACGACCAGTCATTTTATCGGTAATAATTTTTAGGGAAGTGATTTCACCATACTGGCTAAAAAGACCTCTTAAATCATCTTCCGAAGAGCGGAAGTTGATGTTTGCTACATAAATGTTCATGAAAGTAAAATATTAATTAGTTATATATTGATTCCGTTAATTGTCGAAAACTAATACACATCAAATGTAAAAAAAGAAATTACTAAAAAAAGAAATATTTTTTAATGTGAATGATAATTTTTGAAATTGGGAGATAAACCTAGGTTGATTATATTGCCGCTGCTGCATTTCCAGCAATAAAGCCAGTAGTCCAAGCTGCTTGGAAATTAAAGCCACCTGTTATGCCATCAATGTCTAATATTTCGCCAGCAAAAAATAGGTTTTTACACCGTTTGCTCTGCATATTTTTAAACTCGATATCATTTAAAGAAATGCCTCCGCAAGTTACAAATTCCTCCTTAAAGGTTGTTTTTCCTTTCACTTCGTAGGTATCATAAATTAGGTTTTGTACCAATTGTTGTATATCAATTTTTGATACATCGGCCCAACGGGAAGTTTCGTCAATGCCTGATTTGGCAAACAAATGGCTTAGTAACCTTGCTGGCAATTTAAATGGAAAATGATTATTTACTTGCTTGTGAGGATTAGCTGCTTTCACATTCATCAATTCATTTCTGCAGGCTTCATCTTTTTTGTCGTTCAACCAATTTAATTGAACACTAAAGTTGTATTCTTTTTCAGCTAAGTATCTGGCAGCAAAGGATGATAACTTAAGCACAGCTGGTCCGCTCAAACCCCAATGTGTAATGAGAACAGGGCCATTGAATTCAAATTTGGTATCAGCTATTTTTACTTTGGTTGGGTTAACAGATATGCCCGTTAACTCATTCAATGCTTCGTTTGGAATATTAAAGGTAAATAAGGAAGGAACAGGTTCGATAATTTCGTGTCCTAATTCTTTAAGCCACTGCATATTTTCTGATTTAGGGCTTCCGCCAGATGCTACAATTAGTTTATTGCAGCTGATTCTATCACCGTTGGCCAAGGCTAGTTCAAATCCTCCAGTATAACTTGGTATAATTTTCTTAACTTCAGATTCTAATCTAATGTCTATTTTAAGTTTTTTGGCTTCTTTTTCTAGGCAGTCGATAACGGTTTGAGAATCATCGCTTATTGGAAACATTCTTCCATCAGCCTCTGTTTTCAATTTCACTTTTCTGTCTTGAAACCAATTAACAGTGTCAGTAGTTGTAAATCTGCTAAAAGCACTTTTTAGTTGTTTTTCGCCACGAGGGTAGGATGCCGATAATTGTTTCATGTCTGAACAAGCATTGGTAACATTGCACCTTCCACCCCCCGAAACTCTTACCTTTTGCAAAAGTTTGGATGTTTTTTCTAGTAATACCACCTCGGCATTTTTATTTGCTGATGCAGCTTGAATGGCCGCAAAAAAACCTGCAGCTCCTCCACCTATAACTACTATTTTCAATATGTTATTGTTTTAAAAACTGCAGCAAAGGTACGAAAATATGAATAATTTAAGAACTAAGTTAAAGTTTTGATTTTGAGTAACTAAAGTACAACATTGGCTTATATGCCCTTTGCGCAATTTGGATTTGTTTGATTAAAAAGATTGAAAAGATTTTTTTTAAGCGAATTACACGTTGTACAGTTCGATTAAATCTGTAATTTCCTTTATAAACTTCAACTTTGGCGAAATTTCAAACATCAACCAATGATCATTTCTGTGCAGGTGTAAGGCAGTTTCCAAATTTGATAAGGCCTCGCGAAAAAGCCCTAATTCATACAAATAGCAAACAAGTCTGTAATAATATTGGTGGCAATCAGGATTGGTTTTTATGGCCTCTTTTAGCAAATCTACTGCTTCTTCAAACTCTCCTTTCGTAAACTTAATATAACTGGCATCTAACCAAGCTTCCATCATGGTTGGATCTATTTCAAGCAACTTTTTATACACCTCCTCAGCATCCTCAATTTTTCCAAGGCGATATTCGCATTCACCTAAAATAAGCAAATACTCTGTATTTTCAGGTTCTAACAATACTGCTCGCTTAAAATAATGAACGGCTTCTTTGTGTTTATCATCTTTTTCGCAAGTAAGTCCAATGCCAAACCAAGCCTCGGCAATATTAGGATTTAAAGCACTTGCTTTTTTATAGTATTCTTGGGCTTTATCGTTATAGTTTAGTCTTTCGTAGCATCCGCCCAAATTGCAGAAAGTAATAGAATCTTCACCATCCTGCCTAATTACTTCCAAATATTCTTCTATAGCTTTGTTGTATTCGTCAAGCTCTACATAGGCATTGGCTTTGTTAAATCTGGCAAGTATGTAATCCTCATCAATGGCAAGGCAGTAATCATAGGCATCAATAGCTTTTTCATGCAATCCCAACCTGCTATAACTTACTCCTAAGTTATACCAAGCTGCCGTATTATATGGGTCTATGTTGATGAGGGTATTATAGAAAGAAAGAGATTTTTCTGTTTGACCTAAAACATCATAACAATTGGCTGCTTCGTAATACGCTTGCTCTATTTCTGGATTTTCGCTAATGATGATATTGAAATACTCAATGGCTTTGCCATAATTATCACAATCTTGATATACATAAGCAACTTCAAAAAGCATATCAACCCGCTCATCTGTATGTTCTATGGCTTTTGCAAAACAAATTTCTGCTTCTTCAAAATTTTGGTAATTCAGCAAGGTCTCGCCCTTTAACAAAAGTAATTCAGGGTTGGATGGTTCATATAATTCTGCTTTTTCTATTTCTTCAATAGCATCTTCAAATTTGCCTAGTAGGACAAAAACCTCAGCCTTTTTTATGATAAAGCCTGTAAAATATGGGAAAAGTTCTTGGCCATATGCAATGACGCCTATAGCTTTCTTCAATTTATCTGCAAAAATATAGTGTTCAATAATATCTTCAAGTGCTTCTGTATCAAAATAATCTTTCGTCTTATTTCTCAACATCCTTTCATAACGCTGCACTTGCCCTTTCACATCCTCATCTAAAAAATCTTCATCTGCCATACGCTCAAAAATATTGTTTATTCAAATTACTTTATTCTAAATCATAATACCACCATTTGTGATCCCAAATCTCTCCTCAATTTTTAAACATCCATATAAAATCAAAGTTCTTAGCGAATTAAATTTTAAAGTTGATGGTATTTTTACTTTCTTCAAGCAACGATTTTAGGGATGGCTTATTGTTATTTGAAAGTAAATCTAACCAAAAATTTACCATCCTTCCGGTCTAAAATTGAATAAGTTCCTGCACAAATACTGCCAAATAACCATAGGTGACAATTTTTACCTTCCATTTGTGGCAAATACATTCTTAATTTGCATACACAAATAACATGAATGGCATGAAAAACATAGGAATCATAATGGGCTCAGACAGCGATTTAGAAATTATGAAGGAAGCGGCAAATGTGCTTGAGGAGTTTAAAGTGGATTATGAAATAACAGTAGTTTCGGCACATCGCACCCCTGAACGTATGTTTGAATATGCCAAAACGGCCAAAGATCGTGGTTTGAAAGTGATTATAGCAGGTGCAGGTGGGGCTGCTCATTTACCTGGAATGGTGGCATCAATAACTGTGCTGCCAGTTATTGGGGTGCCTGTGAAACTTAAAACCATGGATGGCTTAGATTCTCTATTGTCAATTGTACAAATGCCAGGTGGTGTACCCGTGGCTACAGTGGCAATAAACAATGCAAAAAATGCTGGTCTTTTGGCATTACAAATTCTTGCTACGAGTGACGAAGAACTATCAAAAAAGTTACAAGAGTATAAAGACAAACTGAAAGCTGAAGTTGAGAAAAAAGCACAGATAGTTGAAAAAGGTCGTTCGTCAATTGGCTTTAGAAACGAATACTAGTGGCAAGTATTATAATAACCCAAGACAGGAAAGTAAGGATAGCTATCATTTTTTTAGCCATCATTTACATGGTAGGATTAATGGGCTCGCTAAGTTTTAATCCCAATATTATTCAATTGAGTTGGCTCAATCTGCTTGTTAGTTCAATCGTTCTTTTTGCCTTCCATAAAGGTAAAAATTTTTATTTTTGGTTATGGATGGTTGGGGTTTTTCAAGCGGGTTATGTCCTTGAGATGTTCGGTGTAAAAACAGGCAGAATATTTGGCGAGTACATTTATGGCAATAACCTTGGATATAAATTGAATGATGTGCCAGTTATTATTGGCATAAACTGGATTATGCTATGTTATTGCGCCTACCATGTGGCAACAAAAATGTTAGAAAAGTGGAAGCCTGAAAATGAAAAAATGCTTGAATATTCATTGATTGCTCTGTCAGCTTTTCTGATGGTTTTCATTGATTTTTTTATCGAGCAATTGGCTCCTCAACTGGATTTTTGGTATTGGAAAAACCAAGTTCCTCCCATACAAAATTACACGGCTTGGTTTATCTTTTCCTTTTGTTTTGTGTTTTTTTACCAAAAGCTAAAACTGCCAAGCAGCAATCCAATTGCTAAATGGCTTTTTATGTTTCAACTTTTATTTTTTATAGGGCTAAACTTGGCAAACTATTTTTAAAATCAATTGTTTTTTCTACTATGCTAATTAACATAATAATCGTACTTTTCACTTTTGTTCTAATGGAATTTGTGGCATGGTTTACTCACAAGTTTGTGATGCATGGCATTTTATGGTATCTTCACAAAGATCACCATCAAACAGAGCCTGGTTTTTTTGAAAAGAACGATAGTTTCTTCCTTATTTTTGCTGTGCCTAGTGCATATTGCTATATCACCGGTTTGATGTTTAATGATTTCAGACTTTATATAGGCATCGGTATTTCATTATATGGAATGGCCTATTTTTTCATTCATGAAATTGTCATTCACCAAAGATTTAAATTGTTTAGAAACTGGAATAACAAATACATTTTGGGGATTCGCAGGGCACACAAAATTCACCACAAACATTTAGGTAAAGAAGAAGGAGAGAATTTTGGAATGTTGATTGTACCTTTCAGATATTTCAAACACGATACAAAGAAAATAATTGAATGAGCCTATATGCGAGCTTAATGCTGATTTCCTTTGCAGGTCCATTTTTACTGAGCTTCGACAAAAAGGTAGCTTTTTATAAACTTTGGCTGCCCCTTTTTGCTGGTATATTCTTTAATGCAGTATTATTTATTCTGTGGGATGCATGGTTCACTCGCCAAGGTATTTGGAGTTTTAATAATGATTATGTTTGGTTATTTAGGCTATATGATTTACCCATTGAAGAATGGTCATTCTTCTTTGTTGTACCTTATGCCAGTGTGTTTATTTATGCGTGTATCAAGACCTATATCAAGGTTGATTTTATTAAACCATTTCAGAAATTCATCCAGTACTTTTTTATCCTTGTTAGTTTGTTTGCTATTATTTTTTATTCCGATAAAACTTACACTTTGGTGAATAGTATCATTGCCCTAATATTGCTTTTGATACACACTTATTATTTGAATAAACCTTACATGTCCTATTTTTGGGTGGCCTATTTTATTCATTTGATTCCTTTTTTTATTGTTAACGGAATACTTACCGGCATGGCTACCCCAAATCCAGTGGTAATATACAACAGTCATGATATTATTGGATTAAGAATTGTTACCATACCTGTAGAGGATAGTATATATGCCTTGACCTGTTTGCTTATACCTATTAGCATTATGGAGGCCATATTGGAGTATAAATCTAAAAAATAATTCATCAATTATTTAAAATGAATTACACATAAATCTACTTTGTTTAAATTCTGAACCAATAAAACACAGAATAAAATTTAAAACAAAGGTTTAACAATACATAATATTTTCATTGTTATGTTTACTTTTGGTTTCTTTTATTGTTGATTATTGAGTTTATAGAAATGATGCGCTACCAATTGCTTTTTCGCTTTATTGGCTATCTTTCTATAAATTTAGATATCTATCAAATTCTATTCTTCTAATTTTAAGTTATTTTTTTTATGCATTTTGGGATTGGCGCTTTCTCTTTTTGTTAGTTTTCTCAACCATTATTGATTACATATCAGGTATTAAGGTTTCCAATTCCAAGAATCAACGTACGCGAAATTGGTGGTTTTATTTTAGTATAATTTTGAATATCGGTTTTTTGTGTTTCTTCAAGTACTATAATTTTTTTGCTGATACTTTGGTATATTCAATGACTAAATTGGGGTTGCATTTGAATTTAAATCATTTGAATATTTTGCTACCAATCGGTATTTCATTTTATACTTTTCATGGATTATCATACTTAATTGACATATACAATCAAAAAATTGAACCAGAAAAAAATTTTGTAGATTATGCTTTGTTCGTTACCTTTTTTCCTTTGCTAGTTGCTGGACCAATCGAGAGGGCAACGCATCTTTTACCACAATTAAAACAGCCAAGAATTTTTAATTATGAATTTGCTGTTGACGGATTGAGGCAAATACTTTGGGGGGTTTTTAAAAAAATTGTGATAGCTGATCAATGTGCCTTTTTTGCCGATATGATTTTTAATAACTCATCTCAATACAATGGAATTTCTCATGTTATTGGAGCCATTTTTTTTGCATTTCAAATATACGGTGATTTTTCTGGCTATTCAGATATTGCATTAGGAACCGCTAAGCTTTTCGGTATTCAATTATTTCGCAATTTCAACTACCCTTATTTCTCTAAGAACATTGCTGAATTTTGGAGGCGCTGGCATATTTCTTTATCATCATGGTTTAAAGACTATTTATATATTCCTTTAGGTGGAAGCAAAGGCCACTATTTGATTAAGATTAGAAACATTTTAGTCATTTTTTTATTAAGTGGTTTGTGGCATGGTGCGAATTGGACTTTTGTAATTTGGGGCCTTTTAAATGCCATTTTTATTATTCCTTCTATTTTAAAATCCAAACAAGATAAACGCTTTGAAGTCAAAATAAATGGTAAATTATTGCTTGGTATAGTTGAATTTGGCTCTATACTTTTTACATTTTTCTTAACCACCTTTGCATGGATTTTTTTTCGATCTAGTAGTGTTTCAAATGCAATTGACTACATAGGTAAAATTGCTAACAATTCGCTGTTTAATGCACCTAATTTTGATTCTTTAAGTCGAGCTATCCTCCCCTTTATTCTTATAATATTTATGTTACTTGTTGAATGGTTTAATAAAGATCATGAACATGTTTTTAGTGGGTTTTCAAGAATAAAAAATCGATGTTTCAGATGGTTAATATACTCGTTATTATTGTTTGCAATTGGCATGTTTATGCGCACTGAGGAAACGCCATTTATTTATTTTCAATTTTAACAATAAGCGAAATATGAAAAGATTTTTATTGTCACTAATGTGTTTTATGCCAATAGCAATTGCTCTTTACATTTTTATTGTTTGTTTGTTTGGCGAGTTTGCGAATGATTTGTTTAAAACCAACCTGAACTACAGAATAGGTTCATATGGCCATATGTTCGTAAGGTTGAGTGAAATAAAGGCTCAAAAAAAAATAGATCTATTAGTACTTGGCTCTTCTCATGCATACCGTGGATTTGACACCCGAATATTTAATAAATTTGGATACAAAACATTTAATCTTGGATCAAGTTCACAAACACCAATTCAATCTAATTACCTTCTAAAAAAATATTTTAATCAATTGAAACCTAAGATAATTATCCTCGAAGTAAATTGGGATAATTTTGTTTCAGATGGCGTTGAATCTACTTTAGATGTTATTGCAAATGATAAAAATGACTTATCAATCATTGAAATGGCTCTATCGCAAAACCATATTAAAATATACAATACACTTATTTATGGTTTTTACAGAGATATATTTAATAGGAATATAGGATTTCAACAATTATTAAATACATCAGAGGATATTTATATTCCTGGGGGCTATGTAGAAAAGAAAAGTCCTAAATTCTACCATGTTCAAAGAGATCGTGTATGTAATGAAATAAATAGAAAACAAGAAGAGTCGTTTAATGAAATAGTTAGTTTGTGTAAATCTCAAAAAATCAGGCTCATTTTGATTCAGGCACCTGTTACGAAAGACTTTTACCATTTTAATCCAAACAATATAGCGTTTGATAAAAAAATGAAACTATTGTCAGAGTATTATAACTTTAATGATTCTACTCAATTTTCAGATAAAAGTCTTTTTTATGATGACGAGCACTTGAATCAAAGTGGAGTTGAAATATTTAATTATGAAACTTTAAACATTTTACGGCTTTAATTTCGAAACTATCTCTTCACTCATAGGCTTCACGGATGACGGGTAATAAGCTATCCAAGTGCCATTTTCATCTATCAAAAATTTATTGAAATTCCATTTCACGCTTGCATCTGATTTGTCGTTTTCACTTTTATTACATAGCCACTTATAAATCGGATGTTGATTGTTGCCTTTCACATCTATCTTTTCGGTTAAAAGAAATGTTACACCATAATTCTTTTTGCAAAATGTTTGAATTTCTTCAGCTGAACCAGATTCTTGATAACCAAACTGGTTGCAAGGAAATCCAATGATAACTAGATTGTCCTTATAGGTATCGTACAATTTTTGTAAGTCTTGGTATTGCGGAGTATAACCGCATTCACTAGCCACATTCACACACAACACTTTTTTACCTTTAAATTCACTCATGCTTATGGTGCGACTTCCATCAAGGCTCTTAATACTTAGTTTGTAAAAAGCATTGCTACTGGTTTTATTCACATTGCTATTATCTGCAACTATGGTTTTGCTGGCTCTTTTGAAACTGATAATAGCAAGTCCTGCTAAAAGGATACCTGCAACTGCTAATAATTTTCTTTTCATAATTTGTTTTATAAAGATAATAAGACCTCTTTTACTTCTTCCATTTGCCATTGAGGAGTTGAGGTAGCTCCACAAATGCCTATACTTTCATTTTCATTAAACCAATTCTTTTGAATTTCATCTTTGCTGCTAACAAAGTATGTGTTTGCATTGTGTTCTTTACAAACATCAAACAAGACCTTTCCATTGCTTGATTTAATCCCTGCAACAAATACGATT
>RGVD01000011.1 GCA_010027395.1 Bacteroidota bacterium | reverse complement strand
TTTTCATTGGCATTGCCTTGCCACCAATCATTAATTTGAGAAAATATATCTTCTTGCGGAAGCCAATCGAATTCAGGCAATCCGAAAGTAGACTCTGTTATAAATGTATGACATTTGATGGCTTCAAAAGGAGGTACTATGCCATCATCCTCAGTTTTATAATCACCACTTACTACCCAAATTTCCCCTTTATGTTCAATTCTAATTTGAGCTGAGCCTAGCACATGACCTGCAGGATGAAAACTAAATTTCACACCATTGATATTGACTATTTCACCATACTCAGCCGATTGAAATAGATAATGCCCAATACGTCTTTTCAGTATGGGCACACTTTGTGAATGACACAAATAATTAATATTCCCTCTCCTAGCATGATCACCGTGAGCATGAGTAATCAGTGCATTTTCTACTGCTTTAAAAGGGTCGATATATACATTAGCCAAGGGGACATACATGCCATTTGGGGTGAATTCAATCATAGTTAAATCAGGTTTGAAAAATCAAAGTAATAACAAGTTATTTCAAACTGAATAGTAGCGTTTTGCCCTTATAAAGTTGAAATCCATTTTTAGCAAGCAATAAAAGTTCATTGTTGCTCCAAGACTGAACACTATTTGAAGATTTTTTAATTAAAATTTGCCCAGCTGTGTAGCCCTCTAAAAAAACCTCAGCTTTTGATTTATCATCACTGAAAATAATGGCAGCAATAGATTTAGATTTACCTTTCGAGTCCACTTCTCTTAGTTGAATGTTCTGCTCAAACACCCGAATACAATCATTTTTAATAGCAGAATACACATAGCCTGCAGCACCTATGCAACCATGCTTATCCTTATCAGAACCCACTTTTATAGGTTTGTTTTGTGAAAAAGCTATAATAGAATTCAATGCAAGAATAAAAATTAGACTAAAATATTTTTTCATAGGATTTGTATTCTTTATCTGATGCCTTACCAAGCATTTGCCTGTCTTATGGCATTTGGGTCTGTTTTAAATTCAGAAGTAAAATGGAAAGCAATATCAGGGAAATTATCTTGATTCATTTTCAAAGCCCAAGCACTTTCTGCTAAAAACACAGGTCGTCCTTCTTTATCAGCTGCAATATTGTATTTCTTCACCATGTTAAATCTCTCCAAGGCCGCCTTATCTATGGAAGTGTACCAGCTTGCTTTTTCATAAGGCAATTTGGTGAACTCAACTGAGGCACCATACTCATGAAGCAATCTGAATTGAATCACATCAAATTGAAGTTCCTTGTTGTTGGGTGAAAAGCTGTGCCACACCTTCATCAGTCAGCTGTTGAATACCTTTTTCAAGCTGTTTGGTTTTCATTGGGTCTTTATTCACCAACTCTTTAAAAATCTCAGGGGAGAAACTCGGAATGCCTTTGTAAAACATCAATTCTCCTTCTGAAAGCGTATCTCCAATTTTAAAATTTCCAGTATCATACAAACCTATTACATCACCCGGATAAGCTTCATCCACGATACTTTTTTCATTGGCCATAAAACTTGTAGGGCTCGAAAACCTAAATTTCTTATCCAATCGCGTATGTTGGTAGAATTTATTTCGTTCGAATTTACCTGAAACTATGCGGCAAAAGGCAATCCTATCGCGGTGATTAGGGTCTAAGTTCGCATGTATTTTAAATATAAAGCCACTGAATTTATTTTCTGTTGGCAACACTTCACGGGTTTCAGTATATCTCGAGCGAGGCTCAGGAGCTATTTGCACAAAGGTATCTAGCAACTCTTTTACACCAAAATTATTGATAGCACTACCAAAGAAAACAGGCGCTAAATAGCCATCTAAATACAAATCCTTATTGAAAGGTTCATACACTCCTTCTATTAACTCAGCATCATCACGTAATTTTTTGGCAGCCTTCTCTCCAATTCTATTATCAAGTTCAATGGAATTCAAATCTGTAATATCAAATATATCATCCGAGATGGTTTGTTTAGCAGGCGAAAACAGTTGAAGCTTCTTTTCAAACAAATTATAAACCCCCTTGAATGTGGAACCAATCCCAATTGGCCAACTTAGCGGTCGCGTATGAATATTCAGCTCTTTTTCTATTTCATCCAACAAATCAAAAGGATCTTGCCCTTCCCTATCCAATTTATTTATGAATACAATCACAGGGGTATTTCGCATGCGACATACCTCCATCAATTTGCGGGTTTGATCCTCAACACCTTTCACACAATCAACTACAAGTATTACACTATCCACAGCAGTAAGGGTTCTGTATGTATCTTCAGCAAAGTCTTTGTGACCGGGGGTATCTAAGATATTTACTTTATAACTTTTATAATCAAAACCCATTACAGATGAGGCTACCGAGATACCACGTTGTTTTTCAATCTCCATAAAATCGGAGGTAGCAGCCTTCTTAATTCTATTACTTTTTACAGCTCCTGCTGTTTGAATGGCACCACCAAATAAGAGAAATTTTTCTGTTAAGGTTGTTTTTCCAGCATCGGGATGACTAATAATTCCAAAGGTTCTACGTTTTATGATATCTTCTTTATTCATGTGGCTTTGAGGGCACTTTCGTTGGTAAATAGTCAGCAAATATAATCATCATTGTCGATATTTGATGAGTCTATTCATAATGCCAATTCATACATTAAAGTAAGCAATATACTCGTTGGGTATTTTATTGCAGCTAATTGCAAAGAAAAACAACTCAAACAATAATGTTGTTTATCTTCAAATTCACATATCATTCCATAAAAACACATGCTCTTAAGTAATTACCTGGTAAATTATTAATATTGTTAACTAGGCCATTTAAATAAATCTGGGTTTGAATTTTAATAAGCTTATATATAATCAGCAATCCAAATTATTATCAATTAATATATTTCGTTTGATTACATGCATTTTCTTGTACATCTTTGATAGCAATAATAAATTCTGATTATGGATAGTTTTTTTGATATTTCATTTCGCTCTGCTATTGTTTATTTATTTATGATTTTTGCCATTCGAATTTTTGGAAAAAAGGAATTATCTCAATTATCAATAACCGACCTTGTTTTAATCCTATTAATAAGTAATGCCGTGCAAAATGCGATGGTTGGACCTGATACTTCGCTATTGGGAGGCTTATTAGCAGCAGTAACCTTATTTGTATTGAATTATTTATTCAAACTTCTTTTATACAAGTCAAATCTATTTTCAAGAATAGTAGAAGGCGATTCTTACATGTTAATTTATAAAGGTGAAATAATCGATAGGAATTTGAAAAGTCAAAGAATTACCCTGTCTGAAATAGAGGCCGTAGTTCGAGAGCATGGCGTTGCCAGTATTCAAGATGTTGAACTAGCTATCCTAGAAAAAGATGGAAACATCAGTGTTCTTTCTAAGGAAATAAAAGGACAAACCTTACACCAAAGAAAAAGTAAAAAACTTCATCCAAAGTATAAGAAATAAAAAAGCCGACCTTTAAATGAAGGTCGGCTTTTATCTATAAGTAGATTGTCTATTTAACTATTTCTTCAAATTCCACTTTAAATTCGACCCTGCGATTCTTAGATTTACCTTCTTTAGTAGCATTATCAGCTACTGGAACTGTTGAACCAAATCCTTCGCTTCGAACCCTTTCTGTTGAAACACCTTTACTCTCGAGGTATTTTTCAACTGCTGCTGCTCTTGCTTTAGAAAGTTGTAAGTTCTTATCTGCATTACCCGCATTATCTGTATGCCCAGCTATATATAATTTATAGGTTGGATTTTCAATCATGGCAGTTATTACATTGTTCAGTATCGCGCAAAGCACGTTCAAACAATTTACGAACCTCGGCTTTTATTTCAGGGCAACCATTATTACTTGAAGGTCCCGCCACTGTTGGACATTTATCCTTATTATCCGCTAAACCATCTCCATCTGAGTCAGGACATCCATTAAATTGTGATGTACCTTTGTCATTCGGGCAAGCATCTTCACTATCTTGAATACCATCGTTATCAGTATCAGGACAGCCACTGAATTGACTAACACCATAAACAGAAGGACATTTATCTTCACTATCTTTTATACCGTCATTATCGGTATCAGGACAACCATCAAACTTAGCGATACCAGCAATATCAATACATTTGTCTTTGCTATCTTGTATACCATCTCCATCCGTATCAGGGCAACCATTAAATTGAGCTATACCCAACTTATCTGGACAAGCATCTAAATTATCTGCAATACCATCTTTATCCTTATCAATAATACAACCAACTTTATCTATTAAAGCACCCGCAGGAGTATTAGCACATTTATCTTTTCTATCAGCTACACCATCTTTGTCGGCATCTTTCATTTTACCCAAATTGAAAGTAATACCTATAGTATGCAGCCATGCAGCATCTGTTGCAAATGAGCTACTAGAAACACTTTTTCCATCAACTTTATCACTATTGGTCCACATAAAATTAGACTGTAAATTTAAACCAAGTTTTGGCGTAAGATTAACGTTTAAGCCCAATCCCATTGGAACCGTTAATTGATATAAATACGTTTTATCAAGTCCAAATACTCCAAAATCATCACTCGATGTATTCATATTAACACGCCCAAAACCAATACCAGCAGTTAAATAAGGAACAAAAATGGCATTATCCATTGCTAAGAATTTCCACCTTGGAGTACATTCAACACCCACCATATTTCTGAATAAGTATTCGCCTGCAGCAGCGTTTCTGTAAAAACCCCATTCTCCATAATATCCTCTAAAAGAAAGGTCGAATTTTGAATTTAGGTATTTATTAACTGAAATTAATCCTAAGCCTGGTGTATTTTTTTTTGATACACCATTTTGACCAATATTATGTCCAGTTAAGTCAAATAGGAAAAAGCCATTGCCAATGTCTCCGCTATATTCTGCTAGGCCAGCACTCAAGCTAACTTGCCAAGGCAAATCTTTAGTTTGAGCATAACTTGTTAATGAAGCAATAATAATTGCCATAGTTGTAAATAATTTTTTCATAGATTTGGTTTTAGCATACGAATGTATAATAATTTACACTAATAATCCAATCAAAAAACTCAATTTAACAAAGACTTTATTTTAGCAACTCACCACTTAGTCTTAAGAGTTCGGTCTCACTCATTTTGGCTTCGTTCTGAACACTTAGTAGCCTAGTTTTACTATTAATCAAATTAATTTGGGCATTACGTAATTCAATGGAAGTTATAACACCCAACTTATACTGCTCTTCAGCTATTGAATAGTTTTCTTCTGCAACTTGAATGTTTTGTTTTTCAAAAGTCAAGAGCTGCAAACTACCTTGATAATTATTCCAAGTTTGAGCCACTGCTGATTGCACCTTACCTAGCGAATCTTTGTACATCCATTCACTTGAACGAAAAGCCAACCGATTATTAATCAACCTACGATTGACATCGTATCCATTAAATAAATTTATGCTTAAACCTGCACCATAATGAAAACCTAAACTCTGTGAAGATTGAAGAAATCCTGCTTCTGATTGAGAACGACTGAAGTTATAACCACTTTTTATTTGTAGGCTCGGCATTCTCTCAGCTTGCACTTCTTTTATATTAAGTAAACTTATGTTTTGATTTTTCTTTACTATTTGTAATCCTACATTCTGCGAAACAACTCTCTGTTGAATGTCTTCAAGTTTAATATCAGTTTTTAATTGAATAATTTCGTTAACATCAAATTCAGTATTTACCTCTATAGCTAACAACTGATTTAACAGGGCCTTGCTGTTTTTCAAAATTGTTTCTTGCCTTATTTTACTGGACCTATCAGTATTCAAATCCACTTGTGCTTGAAGTAATTCAGTTTTAGGTGATTTGCCCGCTTTAAATTTCTCTTCGGCAAATTCGTATCTTTTTTGAGATCGAAGCAAGGTCTCAGTATATAAAGCTAGCTGTTGTTTTGCCAATACCACATCCATATAGGCTTTTATAACTTTTGAAAAGGTCAATTCAATTTGGCTTCGCATTTTCAACTCACCTATGTCTTGCAATTCTTTTAAACGATTTCTTGTTGCAAACATTTTCATTCCATCAAAAATGGTCCAACCTAACTCCACCCCTGCATTTAAATTGCTTGACTTTGCCCCATCTTTATTATTCTCACTGCCACTTAAAAACTTTTGTTTGGTATCTTGAATTTGGTTATCCTGACCAGCAGAACCAAACACACTGGGCAACATGCCTGCAGCACCCATCCTATTATTATTTTTACTAGTGGCAGCGTCATTTTTTGCTATTTTTATAGCATAGTTGTTTTCCAATGCCATTTTCAAAGCATCATCAAGACTGATCGTGTGTTGTGCATGAACATTTATGATTAGAATGCTCAGAAAAACAAAAACCGTGAATAATTTATATTTTATTGAATTCAATTTACTGCTATTTAATATTATTAGAATCTTCAAATTCATTATATCCATCGGTTTCCTTGTGCTTACTATTTCTCGACAAAAAGCTATAAACGGCAGGAATAACATACAATGTAAGGAATCCTGAAAACAATAAACCTCCAATAATGACAATACCAAGAGACATACGACTTTTGGCACCTGCACCTAATGCTAAGGCAATTGGTAAAGCACCCAAAATAGTCGCAATACTTGTCATCATAATGGGCCTAAGCCTATCAACGGCTGCCTCTTTAACGGCTTGCAATTTATCTATACCTTTTTCCTTTTTCTGATTGGCAAACTCAACTATCAAAATTCCATTTTTAGTCACCAAACCTAGTAAAACAATGATACCTATCTGACTAAAGATGTTAAGTGTTTGATCAAAATACCACAATGAAATGAGCGCACCTGCCAATGCCATTGGCACTGTTAACATGATAATGATAGGGTCTACAAAACTTTCAAACTGTGCGGCCAAAACCAAATACACCAAAACCAAAGCTAGGATAAATGCAAAAGTGGTATTTGATGAACTTTCTGCAAAATCCCTTGAAGGTCCTCCTAAATCTGTAGTAAAGCTTTCGTCCAATAATTTCTTTTTGATAACATCCATAGCCTTAATGCCATCACCAATAGTTTTTCCTGGAGCCAATCCTGCTGAAACGGTAGCAGCTTTGTACCTGTTATAATGATACAATTGAGGTGGACTGCTTTGTTCAACTACTTCAATCACATTATCCAATTGTATTAATTGGCCTTTATCATTGCGCACATATAATGATTTTAAATCCAATGGTTCATCTCTATTAACACGATCTGCTTGTCCAATAATTTGATATTGCTTTCCTCTTTGTGTAAAATATCCATATCGAATTCCACCATAAGTAAATTGTAATGTTTGTGCAATGACTTGCACACTCACACC
Source organism: Bacteroidota bacterium (assembly GCA_010027395.1). Lineage (GTDB taxonomy): Bacteria > Bacteroidota > Bacteroidia > UKL13-3 > UKL13-3 > RGVD01. Next base: position 16,246 of record RGVD01000011.1, on the reverse strand, counting down.
AAGGTTTTTGGCCTTTTCCCTATGTATGGTAATTACCAATTCAGGCTTATTAAATTTCAAATTAACATCCGTTCCTTGAAAGGTTTTTGTATCCTTGTTTACCTCATCCAAAAATTTTGGTAATACCTGCTGTATCTTACTAAAATCTTGATTTTGTATGATGTACTGAACAGGCAGTCCTGCTCTAGCTCCACCCGAGCCGTTTATAGTTTGCTCTTGCACTACATATGCCTTTGCATCGGTAATACCAGCTACATTTTTTTGAACCACCTGAGCAATTTCTTGTTGCGATCGTTTCCTCTTATCTACATCCGCTAAAACTATCCTAAAAAAACCTGTATTAACAGCTCCACTGCCTGTAAAACCTGGTGCTGTGATTACAAGTGTCATACGCTTTTCTGGCACCGAATCTTCTACGTACTCAGACAATTTATCCATGTATTTGTCTGTAAATTCATACGAAGATCCCTCTGGTGCTGTAGCAATAATACGCATCATTCCCCTGTCATCAAGCGGTGCAAGTTCTGATTGGATAGTAGAACCAATCAACCAAATTAAACAAACAGAAACAACTATAATGAAGGCAGCATACCATCTTTTGGATAAAAACTTTTCTAGTGAATTTTTATAAGCAAGATTCAGCGATTCAAAATAAGGCTCAGTGGCAGTATAGAATTTTGTTCTTTTGTTTGACCTACGTTGCAACTTCACATTCAACATAGGAGTAAGTGATAATGAAACGAAAGCTGATATCAGCACCGCACCTGAAACGACTATACCAAATTCTCTGAATAACCTACCTACAAATCCTTCTAAAAATATGATGGGTAAAAATACGACTGCAAGTGTTACAGAAGTAGAAATAACAGCAAAGAAAATTTCATTAGATCCCCTGATAGCTGCCTCTCTTGGCGAAAGCCCCTCTTCTATTTTTTTGAAAATATTTTCAGTAACCACAATCCCATCATCCACTACCAAACCTGTAGCCAATACAATTGCCAATAAAGTTAAAATATTGATTGAATAGCCAAAAATATACATAATAAAAAAGGCACCAATTAATGAAACGGGTATATCAATCAGAGGTCTGAAAGCAATTAACCAATCTCTGAAAAACAAGAAAATAATTAAAACCACTAAGACAAATGCGATCAATAAGGTTTCTTCTACTTCTTTTATTGAAGTCTTGATAAACTTAGTATTATCGAGGGCTATATCCAGTTTAAAATCTTTTGGTACATCCTTTTTGATTTGCTCATAGCGCTTATAAAATTCATCTGCAATCTCTACATAATTGGCACCTGGCTGCGGCACAACACCAAGGCCTATCATGGGAACACCATTAGATTTCAAGATTGTTTCTTCGTTTTCTGCACCCAATGCGGCATAACCAATATCTCCTAAACGAATGGCCTTGGTGCTATTTGTTTGAATAATGATGTTGTTAAATTCTTCGGCTGTACTAAATCTACCAACCGTTTTCACTGATAGCTCCGTATTGTTTCCTTCTATTTTACCTCCAGGCAACTCAACATTTTCTCTATCCAAGGCCTGCTTTACATCCAAAGGAGTTAGCTTAAATGAAGCCAGTTTAGCCGGATCCAACCACAATCGCATGGCGTATTTCTTCTGACCCCAAATCTGAACCGTGCTAACACCTGGAATGGTTTGTAGCCTTTCCAATAAAACATTTTCTGCATAATCACTTACATCCAATTGCGATTTGGTATCACTCTGAACAGTCATTGAAATGATAGCATCTGAATTAGCATCAGCCTTACTAACTACTGGAGGTGCATCTATGTCCTGTGGCAATTGTCTTACCGCTTGAGATACCTTATCTCTTACATCATTTGCAGCTGCTTCAAGGTTTTCACTTAAGTTAAACTCAACCGTGATACTACTCGAACCTTGGTTACTGGCCGAAGATATAGATCGAATGCCTGCAATTCCATTAATTGCTTTTTCTAAGGGTTCGGTAATTTGAGATTCGATGGGATCAATTGAAGGATACTCCCTTACGCCAAGGAAATTAAAGCCGATGACTCCAAATAAAACAATAATGATAGAAAAAACAGTGGCTAAAACAGGCCTGTTTATACTGGTATTAGATAAACTCATTTTCCTATTTTAATTTTTGAACCTTGTTTTAAATACATAATCCCATTCACAACCACAGAATCTCCTACCTGCAAACCTTCTGTAATTTCTATTTGCGAATCAGTTCTAATACCCGTTTTTACAAGCTGCTCTATCACAGAATCTGCTCTTGTTATGTATACCTTTTGCCCTTTCAATATAGGAACCACACACTGCGTTGGAACCATCAATGAATTGGGTTTATCTTGAAGTTGAACAGTCACATTTGTAAAGGCTCCAGGAATCAACTTTCGTTCGCTGTTATCAGAAAGAGCTCGCATCACCACGTTTCTAGTTTGCTCATCCACTTTGGGTTCAATGGCATAAATATTTGCTTTATAAACTTTATCAGATCCATCGATTGTAAATAAAATATCACTGCCTCTTTTCAATTGAGGTGCATATCTTTCGGGAACAGAAAATTCTATCTTAACCTTATTTATACTTTGAAGAGATGCCAATTTGGTAGCATTTGTAACAAAACTCCCTTCACTAATATATTTCAATCCGATTATACCTGAGAACGGTGCCAACAATTCTGTTTTTCTAATGTTCTCTTTTAATAAATCAATATCGGCATTGGCTGCATTTAGTTCGTTTTGACTTAAATCGTATTGTTCTTGGCTGATGGCACCTTTAGTCAAAAGTTGTTTATTCCTTTTCTCTGTATCTTCTTTCAGTTTTTTACTCGAAACCGCTTTTCTCAATTGGGCCTGCAAATCGGCATCATTTATTTTTATTAGCAGTTGGCCTCTCTTTACTTCTGAACCTTCTTCAAAGTTTATTTTCACTATTCGACCTTGCGCTTCAGTATGCAATTCCACTTCATCTTGTGCCAAAATACCTCCGCTTACATGTATGCTATTGTTTAAATCTTGCTTTCTAGTAACATACACACTCACTTTGGTTGGCATTTTCTTAGCCTTAGCCTGTGCTGTTTGCGATTTATCATTTTTGCTTGGCATAAGCTTAGGCCAAGCCAACAGGGCAAGAACCGCTATAATAGCAACAATTTTTAGTATCTTTTTAATATTCATAAAACTGAATTGGTATGCAAAAATAGAAAACTATGACACGTTTAATTAAATGTCAAGTGATATTAATAAAGTTTAACATACACTTGGAGGTAATTAGAATTTTTGATTTTATATTCTAAAGACTTACTCTAAAAGTGGTCCACTCTTCCATGGGTTGAGCGCCCATTTTCTTGTAGAAGTCTATTGCAGGTTTATTCCAATTCAGCACTGACCACTCTAACCTACCACAATCTTTTTCCTTTGCTTTTTGTATCAATTTTTCAAGTAAAGCTTTGCCATAACCTCTTCCCCTGAATGGTTCTCTCACATACAAATCTTCTAAATAGATACTGGGTTTACCAACAAAGGTTGAGAAATTATAAAAGTATAAAGCAAAACCGATTGGCGTTTCATTTTCATAAGCTAAAAATACATGGGCAATTGGGCTCGAACCAAAAAGATGCATTTGAAGTAATTCAGGTGTTGCCACCATTTGAGGCAGAAGCTTCTCATATTCGGCCAACTCAGTTATTAATTGCTGAATAAGCAAAACATCAGAAAGCTCTGCTTCTTTTATTTTGAAAAATGTTTCCAATTCTATCTTAAAACGTAACTACTTGAATGCACCAAAGTATTTTCAATGAACACTTCAATGGTATATGTACCTCCCTCTAAGATGCGCTCATCGTTTTCGTAATTCAAACAAATATTTTGTTTTTCGCCTGTATAATTAATTTTTTGTGAAGCAGTCGCATCCACAGTTTCTCCATCTGCTGTTTTCAATTCCGCTCTGGTATTGCCCATCAGAGGCTTTCCATTAGGTGCCATTATTCTTAAATACACCATTTTGTCCCCAGTGCCGCTTACTTTATTATCCATTACAGTAAAGCAAGCTTCCATTTTGTTGGTTTTTTTAGCAAGAACTGATTCCACAAATTTTCCGCTGTTTTTCTTTTTAAATGAAGCTACTTTCACATATTCAGCTTTCAATTGTGAGGCCGTTGTTACTTTTTGCTCCAACATGTTTTTTTGTTGTGTAACATCACCCAAGGCAGTGTTCAATTGTGCATTATCTTCTTTCAATTTTTTATTTTCAGTTATCAAAACATCAATCTTATCCAAAAATTCATCGCGCAATTCTTTTAGTTCAGCCAATTCTGCCTTCAATTTTTTACTTAATTTAGCTGAGTTCTTTTCTTTGGCTATCAGACTGCGGATTTTGTTTTCTTTCTCTGCAATTTTACCGTTGGCTTCATTCAACAAAGTGTCTAAGTTTCCAGCAATTCCTCTATATTTTTCTAACTCCATTTCGGTGGAAGCCAACTCTCTCTCAACATCTATCCTCACCGTAATTAAGCTATCTACCTCATTGCTGTATTGAACAACAGTGGTCTTGTGGTTGTTAAATTGGTAAACATTATAGCCTACCGAACCAATTAAAAGCAGAAGCAAAAGAAGCAAGCTGCTGCGGTTGTTTTTATTTTCTGACATGATGTTTGAAATTAATAATGCAAAGTAAATAGCTTCAAGCAATTAAAAACTATCTAGTTATGAACAAAACGTAAATTATTACTTTTACATTGCAGCCGAAATGAAATATTTTATAGTAGCAGGTGAGGCAAGTGGCGATTTACATGGTGCCAACCTGATAAAATCGATAAAACAAAAAGATAATTCAGCCCAATTTAATTTTTGGGGTGGGGATAAAATGGCACATCAAGCACAAGGACTTTTAATGCATTATAAAAATGTAAGCATCATGGGTTTTGTTGAAGTATTAATGAACTTGAGCAGCATCTTCGCCAATATAGATTTATGCAAAAAGCAAATAAACTCTTTTAATCCTGATGTTGTTATTTTAATTGATTTCCCTGGATTTAATTTACGCATTGCTGAATTTTGCAAATCTAAAGGTATTAAGGTTGTATATTATATTTCACCTAAAGTTTGGGCTTGGAAAGAAAACAGAGCGAAGAAACTTGAAAAATATGTAGATCTACTTTTACTTATTTTCCCTTTCGAAGTAGATTATTTCAAAAAGTGGAATGTAAAAACAGCTTATGTGGGCAATCCTTTATTAGACGAAATTCAACAATTTATACCAAATCCGGCTTTTAGAAAACAAAACCAACTAAGCGAAAAACCGATAATTGCGCTTTTGCCTGGTAGCAGAAAACAAGAAATAAAATCTACACTGCCATTGATGATTAAGTTAGCAAAGTCTTATCCAGATTATCAATTTTTAGTAGCAGGGGCTCCATCCATTTCGAAAGAATTTTATACAAGTTTTGAAAATGAAAATGTAAAAATAATCTATAATCAAACTTACGATATTTTAAGTCAATCTACTGCTGCCATAGTTTGTAGCGGAACTGCGACACTTGAAACTGCATTGTTCAATATTCCTCAAATATGTGCCTATGTGGCGCATCCTATTTCGTATAGGATTGCCAAAATGTTGGTTAAGATTAAATATATTTCGCTCGTTAATTTGAACCTAAATAGTGAAGTTATTTGCGAATTGATTCAAGATGATTTTAACGAAAATCGATTGAAATTGGAATTTGAAGCCATAATGCCAAATGGGAATAAGCGAGAAATTATTTTAAATGATTATGCTTCACTCAGAGATTTATTTGGAGTGGGAGCAAGTGATAATGCAGCTATAGAAATTTATAATTTGTTGCGTTAATTTTAAACATCTGCATCTAATCATTTTGATAATTTTATTTCGATTAAGTCAAACTTTTTCTTACATATTATTTATGTTCGCAAAACAATTTAGAAAATAGTTATGTCAACCATTCTTATAAAAAATGCCTTGCTTGTCAATGAAGGAAAAACCTATCATGCTGACGTACTCATTAAAGATAATTTTATCGAAAAAATTGACACCAATGGCATTGCTATGCAGGCTGATAAAACTATTGATGCTTATGGGATGTATATGTTGCCAGGAATTATAGACGACCAAGTGCATTTTCGTGAGCCAGGATTAACTCACAAAGGAGAAATATATACAGAAGCCAAAGCGGCAGTGGCTGGTGGAATTACCAGTTATATGGAGATGCCAAACACAAGTCCTAGCGCAACAACAATCGATTTACTTGAACATAAATATTCCCGTGCCTCCGAATGCTCATTGGCTAACTATTCGTTTTTTATGGGTACAACCAATACCAATTTGGATGAGTTACTAAAAGTAGATGAAACAAAAGTATGCGGTGTTAAAATATTCATGGGTTCTTCAACAGGAGATATGTTGGTTGACAATCCTGAATCGTTGGACGCAATTTTCAAAAATGTTAAAACTTTGATTGCAACCCATTGTGAAGATGACCCAATGATTAAAGCCAATGCAGAAAGAATTAAACAAGAGTTTGGTCAGGATATTACAACTGAATTTCATCCTAAAATAAGAACTGCTGAAGCCTGCTATGCCTCTTCATCTTTTGCAGTTGAACTAGCAAAAAAACACAATACCCGATTACATATTCTACATATTAGCACAGCAAAGGAATTAGAACTTTTTAGAAACGATATACCACTAAGTCAAAAACGTATAACAGCTGAGGCATGTGTTCATCATCTATGGTTTACTGATAAAGATTATGTAGAAAAAGGGAATTCTATAAAATGGAATCCAGCTGTAAAAACAGCAGAAGATAGAGATGCTATTTTTAAAGCAGTTTTGGACGGTAGAATTGATGTGATTGCAACCGACCATGCGCCACACACCATTGATGAGAAGAAACAAAATTATTTAAATGCCCCATCTGGAGGGCCTTTGGTACAACATTCTTTAAATGCCATGCTTGAGTTTCATAAACAAGGTAAAATTAGCCTTGAAACCATCGTGCAAAAGATGAGTCATAATGTAGCTGAGATGTTTGAGATAGACCGCAGAGGCTTTATTAGAGAAGGTTACTTCGCAGATTTAGTTTTGGTGGACCTGAACCAAAGCTATACAGTTAGTAAAGAAAATATATTATATAAATGCGCTTGGAGTCCATTTGAGGGACAAATATTTCACTCAATCGTTCGACATACCTTTGTTAATGGTAATCATGTATATAACAATGGTTCTTTTGATGAGAGCAATAAAGGTATGAGGCTATCATTTAATAGATAATTTACCTAAATCCCAACATTTGCTGGGGATTTGTAAGTGAATGTAAAGTGTAACTGTCATTGCTAGTTGCAAGGCAATATCTTAAAAAAAATTAACACACTTCATCAATTTGCGACAAATCAGTTTCGGGATTTCACTCGCAACCAAGCAATCTTAAAATGATAAAATAAGAATTCACTAGTAAGATGCTAGCGAATGTTAAAAAATTTAATTTGTATCGAAGTGTTAAAACTTCAATTCCAATTCTTCTACAATTTGGTTATTTAACACATGTTGCTCTACTATTCTTTCTACATCGTCAATGCTTACATTACCATAGTAGGTACCTTCGGGGTAGATAACCATAGAGGGACCAAAACTACAAGCATCTAAACAGCCTGCTCTTTGGGCTCTCACAGAAGTTTGCAGACCTCTGGCCTTTAATACTTCTCTAAATTTCTCAACCAATTCCATGCCTTTAGCCTCTCCGCAGCATTTTTTACCTTCGGCTTTTTGGTTGGCACATATAAAAATATGTTTATCGTATTTCATGTTTCTTATTCAGCTATAATTAAAAAGTAATTCTTCTTGCCTTTCTGGGCAATCAAGTATTTGTTATTGATAAGTTGGTCAGCATTCACTTGTGCTTCCACATCCATTAGTTTCTCTTTGTTAATGCTTACACCCCCTGCTACAATCATTTTTCTGGCCTCCCCTTTTGACGGAAATATTTGGGTCTTTTCAACCATCATTTCTACCAAACCTAAACCTGTCTCTAGCTCAGATTTTGCAATAATAAATTGAGGAACTCCATCAAAAATATCCAAGAAGGTTTCTTCACTCAAAGAAGCAAAGGCTTCAGATGTCGAATTACCAAACAATATACCCGATGCTTCAACAGCTGCATTATAATCCTCAGCACTGTGAACACGGGTTGTAATTTCTTCAGCAAGGGCTTTTTGCAATACTCTCAAATGAGGTGCTAGTGAATGTTCGGCCTCCAATGCTTCAATCTCTTCGAGGCTTTTAAGCGAGAATATTTTGATATAAGTGCTTACATCTGCATCGCTTCCATTCATCCAAAACTGATAGAATTTGTAAGGCGATGTCTTCTTAGGATTTTCTTAATCAAAGGGGTTGTTAAGGCAAAAGCATCATCCACAGCAGATTTTCTTCTGAGTAATTCTGTTCCTGTAACGATATTACCCCATTGGTCGCTGCCACCCATTTGTATTTTACAATTTTTGTTATGATACAAATGGTAAAAGTCAAAACCTTGCACCAATTGATATGTAAATTCGGTAAAGCTCATGCCTGTTTCCAAGCGGTTTTTCACGGAGTCTTTGGCCAACATGTAGTTGATAGAAATATGCTTTCCTACATCACGGATAAAATCAAGGAATGAGATGTCTTTGAACCAATCGTAATTATTCACCAATTCGGCTGAATTGGCTCCAAAGTTAAAATCTAAAAATTTCTCTAATTGCTTTTTTTGACAAGCCACATTGTGGTTTAACACCTCTTCATTTAAAAGATTTCTCTCTGCACTTTTACCACTTGGATCGCCCACCATTCCTGTTGCTCCACCAATCAAAGCAACTGGCTTATGACCTGCTTTTTGAAAGTGTAACAAGGTCATGATTTGTACCAAATTACCCACGCCCAATGAGTCAGAAGTTGGATCAAAACCAATATAACCGCTCACCATACCTTTATTTAACATCTCTTCCGTTCCGGGCATCACATCGTGCAGCATGCCTCTCCATTTCAATTCTTCTACAAAGTTTTTCATAAAAATTTTAAAGTGTGCGAAAATAGCCAAATAGTATTTTGAAATAAGTGTTAATTTGAAAAATAATCCATCTTGAACTACTTATCACATTTTTATATCGACCAAAAGCCCGACAATCATTATTTCAATGTGGGTTTGTTGCTGCCTGATTTTGCTCGAAACCATGTTACAATTTTTCCAAAATTAGCATTGTTCGATAAAGAAGAACATAGCCAAATACACGCAGGTTGCATGGCACATTATGCAGCCGATAAAAAGTTTCATAGCTCTGACTTTTTCGAACATTATACCGAGGCTTTTAAAACTCATTTGAAGGCAGCACCCTTTTCTGATAGCTTCCAAAGGCGATGGTTTTTGGCACATATCCTGTTTGAAATGATGATTGATAGACTATTAGTGAAACACATAGACGGGCTCTGCAAAACCTATTACAAAGGGCTTGATGAAGTTGAACAAATAGTATTGGGTGAATTCTTACTTTTAAACCAAGCAAAAAACCCTGATGAATTATTGCGAAATTTTAACCATTTTCGCAACGCAAAGTATATTTTTCAATATATTGACAATAATACACTTGTGTATTCGTTAAGCAGGGTGCTACAATACGCAGGTGTAGGCATGATTTCGCTTGAAGATAAACTTGTCCTGCGTCAATGCATCATTGAATTAGAAGAAAGTATTTTTAAGAACGCATTGCAAATTATAACAGAAGTAAAAAGTATATTTTAAAGATGATATTGATAAAAAGGGTTTTAGTATTCTTAAGTTTTTGTTGTCCCTTGCTTGGCTTGACCCAAACAGCTAAGTATAGCAACGAGTTTTTATCATTGGGTGTGGGAGCTCGCAACTTGGCTATGGGTGATGCGGTGGTATCAAGCACTGAGGATGTTACAAGCTTATATTACAACCCTGCAGCCCTTTGCAAGATTAAAGATAAAATACAAATTGTGGGCATGCACAATGAGCAATTTGCTGGCATATCTAAGCATGATTTTGGCGCTATTTCTTTAAAACTAAACGAAAAAAGTGCCATTGGTCTTGGCTTTGTTAGACTTGGGGTTGACAATATCCCTAACACTTTATACTTAATTAACAATGGCCAAATAGACTATTCTAAAATCACCAATTTCTCGGCTGTGGATTATGCCTTTATAGGCAGTTATGCTACACAAACCAAAATACCTGGATTGCTTATTGGTGGCAATGTGAAGGTAATTCGCAGGGTAATTGGCGACTTCGCATCGGCTTGGGGCTTTGGATTGGATGTGTCGGCTATGTATGAAAAAAACAATTGGCGATTTGGTGGAATTGTACGTGATGTAACCTCTACATTTAATGCTTGGTCATATAATTTTAGTGAATCCGACAAACAAAAATTACTAGAAACCAACAACAATCTACCAAGTAATAGCCTAGAAATAACCCTGCCTTTGGCCACTTTTGGTGCGAGCAGAACTTTTCATGCGTACAAAAAAATGATTAGCATTTTACCTGAACTTAACTTCGATATCAATACAGATGGTCAAAGAAATGTATTGATAAGCAGCTCATGGCTAAACATCAACCCTAGAATGGGATTGGAATTAGGTTATAAAGATTTTGTATATCTAAGAGGAGGCTATTCAAACCTGCAACGTGTAAAAGATATTAATGGCAATCAAAGTTTTAATGGCATGCCATCAATGGGTGTTGGCTTAAAATTGAATAAAATCGCATTTGATTATGCCCTGGGAAATGCATTCAATCAAGGCTTATTGGGTGCTAGCAATATCATTAGTGTTAAAATAATGATTAACAAGAAATAACATTTCTAAGTCCTAGTTACTTTCTTCTCAAGATTATTGAGCTTGTCAGTTCTCAATAATTTCTCTAAAAATGCTATAAATCAGCTAGTACGAAAAGTGAGAAAAATGTTCTAAAAAATTCATTTATTATAATACTTTCGCCTCCTCAAATAAATTCATAAAAGATGAATATTCACGAATATCAGGCAAAACAGATTTTAAAATCATTTGGCGTGGCTGTGCAAGAAGGCATAGTAGCTACAACAGCTGATGAAGCGCATTCAGCAGCCCTAAAACTTAAAGAACAATATGGTAGCGACTTTGTGGTTATTAAAGCACAAATTCACGCAGGTGGTCGCGGTAAAGGCAGCATCATTGGTAAAGAACAACGTGGTGTAGCTGTTGCAAAAAATGCCGATAAAGCAAAAGAAATTACAAGTAATTTATTAGGTGGCACTTTGGTTACCATCCAAACTGGCCCTAAAGGCAAATTGGTTAGCAAAGTTTTAGTTGCCCAAGATGTTTACTATCCTGGTAGCAGCGAACCTAAAGAATATTACATGAGTGTGATGTTAGACAGAGGTCAAAGCAAAAACATCATTGTGTACAGTACTGAAGGTGGTATGGACATCGAGCATGTTGCTGAGCATACTCCTCATTTAATTCACAAAGAAACCATCGATCCTAAAGTGGGTTTGCAAGCTTTCCAAGCTCGTAAAATTGCTTTCAACTTAGGATGCGAAGGAGAGGCTTTCAAACAAATGGTAAAATTTGTTACTGCCCTTTATACTGCTTACGACAAGGCGGATGCAGCTATGTTTGAAATCAACCCAGTTTTAAAAACCAGTGATGATAAAATCATTGCGGTTGATGGAAAAGTAGATATTGATGACAATGCTTTATACCGTCATGCTGATTACATGGCAATGAGAGATACAGCTGAAGAAGATCCAACAGAAGTTGAAGCAAAAGAATTCAACTTAAACTACGTGAAACTTGATGGAAACGTAGGTTGTATGGTAAATGGCGCAGGTTTGGCCATGGCTACCATGGATATTATTAAATTATCAGGTGGAGATCCTGCTAATTTCTTAGATGTAGGAGGAAGCGCTAATGCAACCACTGTTGAAGCAGGTTTCCGTATTATCTTAAAAGACCCGAACGTAAAAGCTATCTTGATTAACATCTTTGGTGGTATTGTTCGTTGCGACAGAGTAGCGCAAGGTGTGGTGGATGCATACAAATCTATTGGTAACATTCCAGTTCCAATTATCGTTCGTTTGCAAGGCACCAATGCTGAAGCTGCTAAAAAACTAATTGACGAAAGCGGATTGAAAGTATACTCAGCAATCGTGTTAAAAGAAGCTGCTGAATTGGTTCAAAAAGCAGTAGCAGGCAATATTTAATCGCAACAAAAACTATTGGAAAGGCCAACTGAATTTTTCAGTTGGCTTTTTTATTTTAAAAGGATACTGACAATCGATAAGTAATAAAAGTTTGAATCTCTGGAATTTAATCCAATAAACCATTATTCGAAATCGTAATGAAATCCTTAGCTCTCGAAAGAGTTAAGTGCAGCGTTTCTTGTGATTCAATGTAATAAAAGTTTGTAACTTTTAAATTTTAAAAAAACAAACAATTATTTGAAATTAGATTGAGTTCAAAATTTACAAATCATATTCATCAATCCAAACAAAAAAGCCCTTTGAATTAAATTCAAAGGGCTCTCTAATAAATGTTTCAATAGCTAAAATTTCTTTTCTTTTTCCATTTTATCAATCATATCTACTATTTGTTCGGGTGTTAACCTTTTAGCGATAATCTCTTTTTTATCATTTAACAAATAGAAAACGGGAGTTGTATAGATATCGTAATAGTACCTAAAATTGGTTTCGTTATTTGGGTCATACACGCTAATCCATTTATGTTTCATTTCGGCTATGTATTTTTTCCAATCTTTAGGATCAGGTGTGCTGCTTACAGAAAAAACCTCAAAAAACTTTTGAGCTTTTACCATACTTTTGTGAACTGCATTTAAGCTATCATAAGACCTAACAACTTTTGGCATCTCTTCTTTACAATGACCACAAGTAGCATCCCAAAAAGCAAGTAAAGTATATTTGGCATTGGTATTAAATAATGAATGGTAAACATTATTGGTATCAGGCATGCTAAGGTTTAAAGATTTTTTACCAATCAAATTATACCTTAATCTATTGGCTCTGTCTTTCATCTTAAACATCATGGTTGAATCAATCCAATAAGCTCTGCCTTTGGCGTAGTGCTCATCAATCATATGCACAAAAACTGCATCCATACCCATAAACTTAGACTCCTCATAGTGGTTGGTAATCCAATATAAATTGAATTTATAGTTTTCGTTAGCACCAGTTGATTTGTTTAACAACATATCACAGTATTTATTGATACTGTCAGGAATTTGAGGAAGTATTTTGGTAATGTATTTCTCAAACTTTGCAAAGTAAACAGGAGTACGGGTTATTCTGTCATCCTTTAAATCCGTGTTATCAAAGTAGTGATTTAGATAATAATAATACTGAAAAGTAGAATCTATGGTACCATTAGCCTTTTTGGGCGGCTCAGGCACATCTATTTCTTGCATTAATTTAAATATCTTGCTTATTAAAATACTAGGGTCTTTTTCAACAACACTTTTGCGGTATTCAAATATTTTATCTTGTAATACCTCCATTTCTTTTGATAGCTTTGAATAGGCTGCTGTATCGCCAATGCTTTTAGCTTGGCGGGTTTTAGCATCTAACTCATTGGCCTGTTTTGCCAAATTAACTGAGAATTTCTGGTATTGAAAAAATGCCTCGTTCTCCTTTGAGTTTTTAACGATAACCGAACCTGCAATATTGTTGGTATCATTAGCTTCTAATTCAAAAAATTGCTCGGTTACAATAAAATCAAATAATAAACTTTTTTCAGCTGTAGCAATTAAATAAACACCACCTTCTAACGCTTTGTTTCCTTTAAATACCATTTTCCCATTGGCATCTGTACTGGCACTATCTCTTAAATACTGCTTATCTCCATAATAATAACCTAGATAGAAATTTCGGTTTTTAAATCCTTTGATGGTAATACTGATATTGTAAGCATCTTTTGAAAAACCTAGCTTACAAAAAATGATTGCGGTAAGAAGGAATAATATTCTTTTTGACATATGTATTGGTTTATTTCGGTGTAAAATTAATACAAATACTTCGGATTAGGCAAGTCCAAAGCGTTTTTAAGATTGAATTAACAAAATCAATACCACAAAGCCTTTTGGTAGTATAAAAGGTTTAAGAACAATAAAAGCCTATTATTGCAGTAAATATGAAATTCCATTTAAACTTGCTAAATGCTGTTTGTCTTAGCATTAGTCACATTTTTGACGACAATAAATACGCTGATAAGGTGCTCGAAAGAGTGCTGAAATCAAATAACCGTTGGGGAGCACGAGATAGGGCTTTTATAGCCGAAAACACTTACGATATGGTGCGCTATTGGCGATTAATAAGGACTGTAGCCGAATTAGAAACACACGAACTAAACCAACAAAACCTCTATACTTTATTTGGGACATGGCAAATATTGAAAGGCGCACCCATTCCTAATTGGGAGGAGTTTAAGAATGTAGATGTAAAGAAAATTGAGCACAACTATAAAATCTTAAAAACACAAAGAAAGATAGTTCATTCTGTGCCAGATTGGTTGGATGATTTGGCCATTAAAGAATTAGGTAAACAATGGAACCAAGAGGTGGAAGCATTGAACCTAACCGCCCCAGTTGTAATAAGGGTTAATAACCTTAAAACCAATAAGGCCGATTTAGCCAAATCATTAAAGGAAAAAGAAATTATTACTGAGATTGTTCAAGGCTGTAAAGATGCATTGATATTAAAGGAAAGACAAAATCTTTTTATTACCGAGGAGTTCAAAAACGGCTTGTTTGAAGTTCAAGATGCTTCTTCTCAATTGGTAGCAGAAATGATGCAATTAGAACCTGGAATGAAAGTAGTGGATGCTTGTGCGGGTGCAGGTGGAAAGAGTATGCACATTGCTTCTATCATGCAAAACAAAGGACGCATTATCAGCTTGGATACAGAACAATGGAAGCTAGATGAATTAAAAAAACGTGGACGCAGAGCAAGTGTTTGTAATATAGAAACCCGATTGATTGAAGGAACTAAAACCATCAAAAAACTACATGATTTTGCAGATAGGGTATTGCTAGATGTGCCTTGTAGCGGACTAGGTGTAATTAAGCGTAACCCAGATGCCAAATGGAAACTAAGTATAGAGTTTATTGAAAAAGTAAAACAACAGCAAAGTGAAATCCTCGAAAACTACAGCAAAATAGTAAAACCAGGCGGAAAAATGGTGTATGCCACATGTAGTATTTTGCCTAGTGAAAACTTTTTGCAAGTGGAAACCTTTTTGAAAAATCACCCTGAGTTTACCTTAGAGGAAGAGAAACGTTTGTACCCAAGTCAAACTGGATTTGATGGATTTTATATGGCAAGGTTGGTTAAAGCTAACAAAGAATAACTGTAGGTATGGAAACAATGAATTTGGATATACTTTGTTTTAGTGCACACCCCGATGATGTAGAGCTTTCGTGTAGTGGAACTGTGATGAAACATATTGATTTAGGCTATAAAGTAGGAATAATTGATCTTACAAAAGGAGAATTGGGAACTCGAGGATCAGCCGAATTACGCTTGCAAGAAGCAGAAAATGCATCTAGGATATTAGGCCTAAGTTGCAGAGAGAATCTCGGTTTAGCGGATGGTTTCTTCAGAAAAGATGAGGAAACACTTCTTAAAATAATTGCTAAAATTCGTCAATACCAACCCAAAATTGTACTTTGTAATTCAGAGATTGACCGACATGTTGATCATGGAAGAGCGTCTGATTTAATAGAAGAGGCTTGTTTTTTAAGTGGCCTTAGGAAAATTGAAACCCAATCAGATGGCAATCAGCAGGAAGCTTGGAGACCAACATCTATTTATCATTATATCCAAGACCGCATGCAAACTCCAGATTTGCTGATTGATATTTCACCCTATATGGATAGAAAAATCGAATCAATCAAAGCTTTTAGTAGTCAGTTTTATGATGCAAATTCAAAAGAGCCTGAAACACCTATTTCTGGTGAGTTTTTCTTGGATTTTATTAAATCAAGAGCCATGGAATTTGGCAGAAATATCAATGTGAAATATGCGGAAGGATTTACAGTAAGAAGGACAATTAGTGCCAATAACCTTATGGATTTAATTTAGTCTACATCCAACATGCCAGGACGTCTTTCTTTGGTTCTTAGCACACTTTGTTCATGTCGCCATGCGTCAATTTTGGCATGATTTCCAGATAATAAAATATCTGGTACTTT
>RGVD01000002.1 GCA_010027395.1 Bacteroidota bacterium | reverse complement strand
GAATTGGTCTTGTCGGATCGTTTTGGGGAATTGATTGATTGGCTCAAGGAACGCTACGACCATGTGGTCATCGATACCCCGCCCTGTACCCTGATTGCGGATGCCTTTGAGATGATGCGCTTTTCGGATATCAATTTCTATGTGATGCGGCAGAACTATACCCGCAAAGAAATGGTCAAGATTCTGGAAGGCATGCGCCTCAACGGCCAAATGCAGAATGCCTGCGTTGTGGTCAATGATTACAAAGTCGAAACCGCCTACGGATACGGTTATGGCTACGGATATGGCTACGGGTATGGATATGGCTACGGGTACGGATATGGCTACGGGTACGGATATGGCTATGGGTACGGCTACGGGTATGGCTACGGCTATTACGAAGACGAAGGTCCCCGCAAACCCAAGGCGTGGTGGAGGCGGTTGCTTCCCTAAAGCAAATCACCCTTCGAGTCTCTAATCCTTGGCTTATCAAAAAATGGCTTATGGAAACAAAATTCGCTAATCCAAAATCCATAAAAATAGGGATTGTAGGTTTGGGCTATGTGGGTCTGCCTTTGGCGGTGGCCTTTGCTGAGAAATACCGGGTTGTCGGCTTGGATATTAACGCATTCCGGGTGGAGGAATTGCACAAGGGCATCGATAGCACCCTGGAGGTGGACAATAAGTCCTTGGAAGAAGTTCTGGTCAGACCGGGTTCATCACAGGCCACCGGTCTCTTGTGCACCACAAACCCCCATGACCTGAACGATTGCAACGTGTACATTGTTACAGTGCCTACCCCTACGGACCGCCATAATCGTCCGGTTCTGACGCCAATGATTAAGGCGAGCCAAAGTATAGGAGCCGTCCTGAAGCAAGGAGATGTGGTGATTTACGAATCTACGGTTTATCCTGGGGTTACCGAGGAGGAAATGGTTCCGGTCCTGGAGCAGGCATCGGGATTGCGTTATAACAAGGATTTTTTTTGCGGGTATTCCCCGGAAAGGATTAACCCCGGCGACAAGGAACATACAGTAACCAAAATCCTTAAGGTGACCAGCGGATCCACCCCGGAGGTGGCGGATTTTGTGGATGCCTTGTACCGTTCGGTGATTGTGGCTGGTACGCATCGAGCCTCCTCCATACGGGTAGCTGAGGCGGCCAAAGTGATTGAAAATTCGCAGAGGGATATCAACATTGCTTTTGTGAACGAGCTCTCCAAAATCTTTAATCGCATGGGGATTGATACCCAGGAGGTTTTGGAGGCAGCCGGGACCAAATGGAATTTTCTAAAATTCAAACCTGGCTTGGTGGGGGGTCATTGCATCGGGGTGGACCCGTACTACCTGGCCCAAAAGGCTCAGGAAGTGGGGTATCACCCGGAGATTATCTTGGCTGGGCGCCGCTTGAACGATAGCATGGGGGCCTATGTGGCCGAAGAATTGGTGAAGGGGATGCTCAAGGCGGGCCTGGGGGTCAAGGATTCTCGCTGTTTGGTTCTGGGCTTTACGTTCAAGGAAAACTGCCCCGATGTCCGCAATACCCGGGTTATCGATATTGTACAGGAGCTTGAATCCTACGGGATGCAGGTCATTACTCACGACCCTTGGGTTCAATCCGAGGAGGTGGCCCACGAATACAAAGGCTTGGTGGTGCATTCAGCCTTACCACAAGGGACCTACGACGCGGTGGTTTTGGCGGTGGCTCACCGCGAATTTGAAAACCTGGACCTTAGGGTCCTGACGCCTCATGGCTTGGTTTATGATGTCAAAGGCTTGCTACCCAAAGGGGCTTCGGATTGGCGCTTATAAAAAATTCGTAAAAAAAATATTTGATTTGATGTTCAATCCCGATTTGTACTTGGAGCCCTATCACAAGGTTGATTTGTCCAAGTACCGTATATTGGTGACCGGTGGCGCTGGCTTTATAGGTTCTAATTTGGTAGAGTATTTGCTCAAGTACGGCGTGGGTCAGGTGCGGGTTTTGGATAATTTATCCAACGGCTATTGGGAGAATATTCAGGAATTTGTAACAATCCCCAACTTTGAATTTGTGGAGGGGGATATTCGGGACTTGGAAACTTGCAAGGCGGCCGTTTCGGGTATGGACTTGGTGGCGCATTTGGCCGCCTTGGGCTCGGTGCCCAGGAGCGTGGCGGACCCCATTACTACGAACGAAGTGAATATTGGGGGCTTTTTGAACATGTTGGTGGCCTGTAGGGACGAAGTCGGCTGTCATCGCATGGTCTATGCCGCCTCGTCCAGCACCTACGGGGATAGCGCAGAACTACCCAAAGTCGAAGGACGAGAGGGCAAGCCGTTGAGCCCCTATGCGGTCACCAAGGCGGTGAATGAAATGTATGCCGATGTTTTTAGCAGGGTTTACGGTGCGTTATTTTAATGTTTTTGGCCCCAAACAAAATCCGAATAATCCGTATGCAGCGGTGATCCCCTTGTTTTGCAAACACTTTCTTGAGGGTACGCAGCCTACGATTTATGGCGATGGGGAAACTAGCAGGGATTTCACCTTTGTGGAAAATGCGGTTCAGGCCAATGTTTTGGCTTTGCTTCATGGTTTGGAGCCAACAAGCGCCTATGCGCTAAAGTCGCACGAGGTTTACAATGTTGCCTGTGGGGACCAAACCACCCTGAATCAAATGGTTCAAATCCTGCAACAAATAACCGGGAAATCTTTGGAGCCTTTTTATGGCCCAGAGCGAGCCGGAGATGTCAGGCACTCCAAGGCATCAATCAGTAAAATTGCTGAACAGTTAAAATATCAACCAAGACAACGGTTTGAGGATGGACTTGGTTTGGCCTTGGGGTGGTATAGGAATCAAAAATAAGACATTGGGAATTCCTTCTAAGAGCCTTTGAAAGAAGGTTAATTAGCAGAAATAAAGGTATTTTACAAAATTATATTAGAGCAGTTTACGACCCGCTAAGTGATGTAAATGTGGACCACTCCAAAGTAAGAAAAGAATTAATTAGGAAGAAAATCACAAAAGCCGAGGGTTAATTACAGTATTTTATTTATTTCGATTATCTTATTTGGTATATTATATGTTACTTCATCAGCTATTCCACCGTTTTTAAGGAATATCACTTCAGGTTAGTATGATATTTAAAGGCGATATCTGTAGTATAAATTATTGGAGAACCAGGTTGACATTGGCTTCTCATGAAAAAATTGTAAAAAACCACATTGAAGAGCTTCAACAATACCATCAAGCTAATCAAAAAGCTGACTTCACCTTCGTCAAAGAAAAACTATTAACTGATATCCTTAAATATGCAAGGAAACATTCCCCTTATTATAGGAATATATTAAGAGAAACAAAAAGAATTTCTTCTGACACAATTAAGGGACTGCCCTTTTTAACAAAAGAATTAATACGAGAAAATGAACAAGCTATCAAGTCTACTATAGTACCGACAAATTTACTTTTGAGACGAAAAACTGGTGGAAGTACTGGCGAACCATTGGCTTTTTGGTCAATAGGCAACACAGAATTACCGCATCAAAGTTTTTTATTTAAATTGTTTGGTTATATAGAAGGCGATAAGATACTTGCGATGGACGGGACTTTTATTGAAGAAGATCTAATCGAAAATAAAATATATTGGAAAGTGAAGAATGATGGGAATATGTTGCCGTATGGTGGTATGGCCCTCTCATCTATGTACCTGAATAAGAAAAACATCAACGAATATTTGAATTTTATTATTGGCTTCCGACCAGATTTCATACGAGGTTACCCCGCATTCATATCGGAAATTGCTGCTTTCGTAATTAATAACAATATTGACATCAACTTTCGAATTAAAGCTATAGAGGTCACCTCAGAATTATGTACTGAAAGTCAGGCAAACTTAATAAGTAAGGCATTTAAAGCTAAAGTCATTGGTCAATATGGCCACACTGAGGCTTGCGTATTTGGTTACACAATAGACGATACGATGACTTACTACTGTTCCCCTTTGTATGGTTGGACAGAAATTATTGATGATGACGATAGTCATGTTGATTTAGGACATGAAGGTGAAATTGTAGTGACTGGATTTTCCAGTTTTGGCTTTCCTTTGATAAGATATAGAACAGGAGATCGAGCGATTTATGGTGGAACCAAAAACGGAATTGTTATACTTAATAAGGTTTTAGGAAGAACTGCAGATTACGTTGTTGGATATGAAAATGAAAAAGTACTGCTTACGGCATTAGTGTTTGGACAACATTACAATGCATTCTCTAGAATTAACCGTTGGCAGATAATTCAGGATTTACCCGGCATTGTAAAGATTATAATTGATAAGTCAAACGAATTCACATTGAAAGATGAAGAGGAAATTTCTAAAACTTTTTATAAGGTTGGTAAAGTAAAAGTAGAATTTGATTATGGTTACAATTTTATTAAAACCAAAGCCGGTAAAATGAAATTTGTAGTTCAAAACATAGGTATAAACGTGAATTAGTTATTAAACCAATTAACTCCATATTTATGACTGATTGATTTTTATGAGTAATTTGAATAAAGTTGTTTTTAATTCTGCTATTTTATATGCAAAATTATTAATTAGTGTTATTGCGGCATTTATTACTTCAAGATTGGTATTGAATGCACTTGGAGAAGTTGATTATGGTATCAATTCGTTGGTTGCAGGAGTTATTGGAATGTTGGGCTTTCTGCAATCAACCATATCGACAGCTTCTGTAAGGTACATGGCTTATAGCTTGGGGCAAAATGACATTGAATCTTTAAAAAAAACATTTAACTCTTCATTAATTGTACATTTAATTTTCGGGTTTATAATTTGGACAATTATTGAAATTGGTGGGATTATCATGTTTGATTTCATACTAAACATACCCGATTCCAGAATCGCAGACGCAAGGACTATTTATCATCTAATGGCTTTGACAACTTTTATTTCAATTATTTCAGTACCTTACGATGCTGTTCTTAATGCCTATGAAGATTTTCTGGCATTCTCAATTATCGATATAATTGGCATATTTTTAAGTATTGGAATTGCTTTTTGGATTACTTATAATACGAAAAATGCGTTGGTTGTTTATGCGCTTTTAAATGCGGCAATACAGCTTATATTAAGATTAATCAAGCAAGACTATTGTATCCGAAAATACCCGGTGTGTAAATTACAATTTAGAAGAGGTACAGATAATTCCATTATTAAAAGCATTCTTTCATTTGCTGGCTGGAAAACGTTAGACGCAGGGGTCTCACTTTTATATGTTCAGTTGAAAAGTGTAATTATGAATGTCTTTTTTGGTGTAGTTGTAAATGCAGCCAACGGGATCGCGACAAATCTGACCATGCAAATCAATAATTTTTCTTCAAATTTGACAACAGCTGTTAATCCTCAATTGATTAAGTCTGAAGGAGAGGGAAATCGGAATAGACTGATTGAATTAACCAAGCTTTCAGCAAAATTTTCATTGTTTATTTTTGCAATTTTTTCCCTACCAATTTTATTTGAAACGGAATTTTTGCTGAATTGGTGGTTAAAAAAAGCCCCAAACTACTCTACAATTTTCATTCGATTGATATTGATTGAAATGCTGATACAAAAATTGACACATCCACTGACCACTGCAATTCAGGCTGTTGGAAGAATTAGAGGCATTACTTTAATTGTAACATTAAATTTGCTAATTCAACTATTAGTTACTTATTTCCTTTACAAAGAAGGGTACGGTCCTCCTGTAATTTACACGATTGCAATTATCGGATCATTGTTTTTCAGCACAACAAGTCGCCTATATTATGGTAAATTAATTGTAAAAATTGATTTAAAAGATTACATTAAATCTGTTTTTCTTAATGGGTTGTTTCCAGTTTTACTTGCTTCATTAATCGCGGTATTGCCAATAATATTTTTGGATGAAGGTTTTTCGAGAATGATAATTACGGGTTTGGTTAGCACATTTAGTTTACTAATCACGATTAGGTTTTTTGGATTAACAAATATCGAATACAATAAACTTAATTCCTTGGCGCTTTCAATTCGGTCAAAAATTTTATTTAAGTAGTGTATATGAATATTAAAGCACCAATCCTGTTTATAGCATTTAATAGGCCAGAAACAACCGAGGTTGCTTTCAACAGAATTAGGGAAATTCAACCATCCAAACTTTATATCGCAATCGATGGACCGCGGAAAGATAAATCAAATGATATTGAACTTTGCAAACAGGTTGCTGAAATTACAAAAAGGGTTGATTGGAATTCAAATGTATATTATTTGATTCGTGATGAAAACCTTGGTTGCCGTGATGCAGTCGTAGGTGCAATTTCGTGGGTTTTAAGTACGGAAGACAGGGTAATAATTATCGAAGATGATGTTGTCCCTGAAATATCATTTTTTGATTTTGCTGATGATTTACTGGAACTATACAAAGACAATGAAGAAATAGGGATGATTAGTGGAAATAACTATACAACATTCATAAATCCTGATAGTGATTACTTCTTCTCAAAGTATGCCCATATTTGGGGATGGGCAACCTGGGCAAGGGTTTGGAATAAATTTGATGTTTCATGCCCAGACATGAAAAATACCATTACAAGTA
The DNA here is from genome assembly GCA_010027395.1 of Bacteroidota bacterium. Classification (GTDB taxonomy): domain Bacteria; phylum Bacteroidota; class Bacteroidia; order UKL13-3; family UKL13-3; genus RGVD01. Next base: position 27,300 of record RGVD01000002.1, on the reverse strand, counting down.
GTAATTTGAAAACGTTTGTTTCGCATGCCGACGAATTAAATTACTTTAAATGGTTCTTTACTTTTTGGTATAATAAAATGAAAAAGAAAGAAGCCAATGCTTGGGGACCCTTTTTTTTCTTCTTTATTTTTTCCAAAGGCCTCTTCTCGATAGTGCCAATTTCTAATCTTGCAAAAAATATAGGGACGGAAGGACTACACACAAATAAGCAATCAAACCAACATTACTGGCCTACTGATAAAAATTTTAGAATTAACAAACATCCGAAACGAGTAGTTCACTCCGTTGAGTATGATAGATATCACTTTACTCAGCATATTAATGAACCTGTACCACCGGGTCTATTCAAAAGGCTACTTAATAGAATCTTAGTATGGATAGCAAGATGAAAGTATTGTGGATAACTAATTTTCCTTTACCTGATGTTTGTATTGAAATTGGTATATTACCGCACAAGGGTGGCAGTTGGATGTATAGCCTCGCAAAGCAATTGAGTTCTATTGGGGAAATTGAACTATGTATCCTATCCTTTTACAATAATATCCAATTTGAAGGTGTTGTTAAGGGTATAAATTACGTTGTGCTTCCAACTAAACTCTTAAGCGATAAAGACCAACTTTATTTAAAGTATAGGCAACTTACAGAAAAAATAAATCCCGATTTGTTGCACATTCATGGTACTGAAAGTGCATTTGGGCTTTATTATTTGGAGGCATGCCCAAATGTAAAATCAATTGTAAGTATTCAGGGGTTGGTTGAAATTTATTCGAGATATTTTTACGGATCAATCGGTTACCTTGACATGTTAAGAAACACTAGTTTAGTTGAGTGCTGGAGAAAAAATACATTTTATCATCAAAAGAAATTTTTTACGAGAAAAGGAAAAAATGAAATCAAGTATTTCTTGAAAACTGATTTTGTCTTAGGACGAACAAATTGGGACTATTCGCATTCAAAAAGTTTCAATAATTGCGTGAATTATCGTTTTTGCAATGAAACTCTAAGAAATGAGTTTTATACATCCAAAAAGTGGGATATCCAAAAAAAAGTAAATTATTCAATATTTGTTAGCCAGGCAAGTTATCCAATAAAAGGATTTCATATTCTTCTAAAAGCTGTTAGTCTTCTGAAACGCGAATTTCCATTAATTGAAATTCGCGTTGCCGGTGAATCCTTCTCACGAAAACCATCAATTAGCGATAAACTAAAGTTAACAGGATATTGGTATGGAAAATATATCTATTCATTGATTGAAAAGTCCAATTTATCAGTTACTTTTTTAGGGGTATTGAATACAGAGAATATGCGTGATGAATTTTTAAATTGTCATGTTACTGTTTGTCCATCTAGCATTGAGAATAGCCCCAATTCTATTGGAGAAGCACAAATACTTGGAACTCCAGTTATAGCCTCCTATGTTGGAGGAGTTCCAGACATGGTACACCATGAGAATACAGGATTACTTTATCGCTTTGAAGAGCCTGAATTATTAGCAAATTGTATTCGAAGGTTATTTACAAATAATGACCTGGCTAGTGAAATTTCCATGAACGCTATTGTTCGAGCCACAGAAAGACACTCATCAAAAAAAATTGTAAAAGATTTATTATCGATATATTCTGAGTTAAGCAATGTAAAGGAATGATAATTAGTTTTATATCCAAGTTTAAGTTATATTTTCTTCTATTACTTGTCGTTTTTTTAGGTTTTTCCCAGATATTTTCTTATATTTTCATAATATTCTCAATTTCGCAGTTATGGAGGCATTCGAAATTGGTAATTGATATCAATTTCATTTTCTTATTCATTTTTTTAGTGGCCTTCGACCTATCAACAAATACTGGAGGTCTAGTAGGAAGAACAGTCAGTATTATGTTCCCAGTTTCATTTTACATTATTGGGAAGTCCTTAACAAAACGAATCACGGGGGATTATCAAATAATAGCACTATTATTTTCATTCATTTTTATTTTTAACGCAATTCCAATAGTTAGTTACTTCTATAATCTTTTAAACTTTGGATTTGATTTTTCAAATTTGCGCTTACTCGGAAAAGGTTCAGGATATATATCTTTTACGAATTATGCTTCCTATTATGCCTACAATTTTTCTTTATTTCCTCTTGTCTTTTATAGCACAAGAAATAATAGTGATAAAATCATCAAGCGTAATGGGATCACCCTTAGTATAATAGCTATATTTATAATTGGATCCATTGGACAGCGAACGGGATTTTTTATTTTACTATTTTGTTTACTCCTCTTTACAATTGTTAAAAGTTTTAATTTTTCGAGAGTATCATTATCCAACTTTTTTTTCATTGGAACTTTGATTTTTATAGGATTAAGTTTAGTAAATTTTGATTTTATTTATGAATCTACTATTTATGAAAGACTATTTGTTTTGGATTCAGATAAGGGTATCCTGAAATCGAGGTCTGAAATTTGGGAGATTGGACTCGAAGAGTTCTTTAATAGGCCTGATGGTGACATCCACTTCTCTGGCTTTGAGGGTGGTTATAGATATGCCCACAACTTATGGCTGGATGTTGGTTTGCGGTCTGGTTATATTGTGCTATTGTTACTCACCATAAGTACCGTTCTATACCTAACTAACCTAGCAGCACTTTTAAAGAAAACATTCTTACTTGAGACTAAAATGATTTTTCTTTTTCTTTCAGTTGCCATTTTTTCTACATTTATGGTTGAACCTATTATGGAGGGTTATACACTCTTCTTTTGTTCTTATGCTTTTGTTTACGGTGTTTTGAGTGGTGCTAGATTTTCGTCTATTATTGGAAAGTGAGAAAATGGGAAACTTAAAAAAAATATTGTTTATCGATGCAACGCTTCACAAAAAGAACGCAACCGCTATAACCTTATCCAATTTATTTAGTTCTTGGCCAAAAGAGAATCTCTTTATGGTTGGAAGTCAAGAAATGGTTCAGTTATCTAAACTTGATGGATATTTAAACAATTTTGGTCTAGATGATAAAGACTACTATCACAGGTTTCCATTGGGAATTTTTCTCAATCTTTGGAAATTGTTTAGGAAAAAAAATTCTGACTTAAGTACAAAAGAAACGCCTAAAACCAGATCAAATAGTTTAAATACTACGGGAATAACCAAAAAATATTCTTTTTGGTCATTATGTTTTGTTTTTTTTCAACGACTTGGTCTTGATCATTTATTTTTTAGACAAATTATCAGCAATGAATTAAGGAGTTGGATAAAAAAGTCTGACCCTGATTATTTTTATGCTGTTCTATCCACGAGGCATTCTATACTTTTTGCTGAAAAATTATTAGTTGAGTTTAACAAACCTATTATTATTCACATTATGGATGATTGGCCTTCAACCATCGGGAGTGATTGTGTTTTTAAAAAATATTGGAATAAAAAGATAAATCTAGAGCTAAAGAAACTTCTTAGTAATGTTTATAAAAGGGTTGCAATTTCAGAATTTATGGCCTTAGAATTTGAATCTAGGTTTGGAGGGAAATGGGATTATTTTCATAACCCAATACATCTTCCTAATTGGTTACCTTATCAGAGGAAAATAATTTCCTCGAATTCCGGGATGATTAAAATTGCTTATTTTGGGAGGATTGGACGAGCCAATGACAAAGCGTTTTTGACATTTGTAGATGCTATAAAAGAGTTAATAGAGGTCCATTTAGTTTCTGTTCAGATCAATATTTATAGTAATAATTTGTTGCCTAATGCTTATTTGGGTCTTGATTTTATTAAGGTTCATGGATTTATAAATCATACGGAAATTCCTAAAGAAATTGTGGGATATGACTACTTAATCCTTCCCCTTTCTTTTAATGATAAAGATATAGCTTTTTCAAGACTTTCAATTCCAACTAAGCTTTCAGAGTATTTAATAAGCGGTGTGCCAGTGATATTATTTGCTCCTAAAGAAACAGCAGCTTATAAATTTGTAGTTGAAACTAACTCTGCTTTTGTTATAGATACCCCCGTGACAACTGATGTAGCAGTGCGGCTTCGTCAGTTTTTCTCCGATGAAAATAAGCAGTATGAAATATCGAAAAATGCCAGAATGGTGGCTAATCAGAATTTTTCAAGTGAAATAATTGATTACAAGTTCAGCAGTTTGTTTACCTAGATGTGAAAATCTTAATTCTAATTAATCACAATCCATTTTGTTCTTCTTCAGCATCCGCCAATCGCTGGCTTACGCTAATTGAAGGTTTAGCCAATTTAGGAGTACAAATTAAGCTTTTGATATATGGGGGCTATCAAACAGAAAATGAAGTTATAAACTGGAAAACATTTGGCGAAAAAAACGGCATCAACTATAAATACCTTGAACCTCGACTTGTGATGGGGTTTTTAAAACAACGCTACTATATATACATAGGTTTTGTATTTCAAAGGCGTAGATTGTCAAAATTGATTTTGCAGGAATTAAAACAATATGATGGCCTGGTATGGACAGATTCGAGTCATTTTGGGTTTGAGCTCGCAGTCAAAATCCGAAAGACGATCTCTGAATTAAAACTATTCCTCGAAATGAGTGAATTTCTTGATATTCACAAAAACAATAAAGGTAATATTCTTCAAAGATGGCAAGCTGATGTAAAACAACTTTTCTTCGAAGAGAAAGCATATTATTCCTACGATGGCATGGCATTGATGACTCAAACTTTAATGAAGGATTATCAAGACTTTCCGAAACCACAACCCAAACTTATGCATCTACCTATGACGGTGGATTTGGATAGGTTTAAAATCTCACCTGAATTAATGGAAGAATTCAAACCGCCTTACATAGCTTTTGTAGGAGTTATGAATGACGCTAAAGATGGTGTAAGTAACTTGATTAAAGCTTTTAATTCTATTAAAGAAAAATTCCCTTTACATAGAGTTTATTTAGTAGGTGGTTGGAACTACGATACTCCTATTCATATGCGGTTAATTAAGAATTTTGGTTTGGAAGATAGGGTTATCTGGATGAAGGAGTTTCCAAGAGACCTTATACCTAGTATAATTTGTAATGCAGATTTGTTGGTATTACCGCGTCCCGACTCCAAACAAGCTCAAGGAGGATTTCCGACTAAGCTTGGAGAATACTTAGCCACAGGTAAACCAGTATGTGCTACAAGAGTAGGGGAAATACCCAATTATCTAACGGATAATGAGTCTGTTTTTTTCGCTCAACCTGGTTCGGTGGAGTCTTTTGCAGAGGCCATGGAGAGAGCATTGGGTGATTATGAAAATGCTGTTAGAGTAGGAGCGAATGGAAGAAAAGTGGCGGAAGAGTATTTTAATAAAGATTTGCAGGCGCGGAAGTTATTGGCGTTTTTGGAGGAGTTGGTGGGTAAGAGCTATGGCAAAAGTTTAGAGAGCGTAGATATCAAAACACAATAAAAAGTGAATATTAGACTATGATACAAAATAAGACGCTTTTGATTACTGGGGGTACGGGGTCTTTTGGAAACGCTGTATTGCAGCAATTTTTGCATACAAATCATTTTGCCGAAATACGTATTTTTTCACGCGATGAAAAGAAGCAGGACGATATGAGGAATACCTTGAAGAACTCAAAGCTAAAATTTTATATCGGGGACGTCCGTGATTTCAATTCGGTAGAACCTGCAACCCGAGGAGTAGATTACATTTTCCATGCAGCGGCTTTGAAACAAGTACCATCCTGTGAGTTTTTTCCTATGCAGGCCGTAAAAACCAATGTGGAAGGTACACAAAATGTAATTCGTGCGGCTGCTTCCAATGGAGTGAAAAAGGTGATTTGTTTGAGTACGGATAAAGCGGCTTATCCCATCAATGCTATGGGTATTTCCAAGGCCATGATGGAGAAAGTAGCGATTGCAGAAGCAAGAAATTTGTCCGACACCACTGTTTGTTTAACACGTTATGGTAATGTAATGGCTTCTCGCGGATCGGTGATTCCTTTGTTTATTAATCAAATCAAAAGTGGATTGCCGCTTACCATCACCGACCCCAACATGACTCGTTTCTTAATGAGTTTACATGATGCTGTAGATTTAGTATTGTTTGCATTCGAACATGGTAATTCTGGTGATTTGTTTGTTAATAAAGCGCCTGCCGCGACCATTGGTGATTTAGCCCAAGCCGTCAAAGAATTGGCCAATGCCGATAATGAAATCAAAATCATAGGTACGCGTCATGGGGAAAAGCTCTATGAAACGCTTTGTACGCGCGAAGAAATGGTCAAAGCAGAAGATATGGGCGAATTTTATCGTATCCCTGCTGATAACCGGGATTTGAACTATGCGATGTATTTCTCAGAAGGGGAACAAGATGCAGCAAAAATTGAGGATTATCACTCTCACAATACGGAACGTCTAGATGTAGAAGGAGTAAAAAAGTTGATCAGTGGCTTGGGATTGGTTAGAAGAGAGATTTTTGGTGAGAGTGTGGATGAGTTTTTGGTCTGATCTAGATCAACTATTAGTTTGAGGTTTATTCAATATCATTTCACAATTCAAATTCACAGCTCACAATATAAAAATGCTTATAACCGGCAGTACCCATACCGACTTGCGGGGAACAATACGATTTGTAAACGACTTCGATATGTCTCAAGTAGTTCGAATGTATTGTATTGAACCAAAAGTCGGTGTCATTAGAGCATGGCAGGGTCATAAGATTGAAACCAAATGGTTTTATGCGGTTAAGGGTAGTTTTATGGTGAAGACCATAAATATGAATTTAATTGAAAGGATGGAATATCAACTGATAGATTTGGAACCCAAGGTTCTTGAAATTTCTGGAGGGTATTACAATGGATTTGAATCATTGGAAGAAGGAAGTGTACTGATGGTTTTTTCAGATTTTAGATTGGAGGAGTCTAAGCGTGATGATTTTAGAGAGTCTTTGGAGAACTTAAATTGGTGAGACTATAGCGCGCATATTTCATACCTATTCACACTTAATAGTAGACAAGACCCTTTTGATTAGATTCATCTACGTTCTAAAATAAAAAGTGGATTTGTTGGGTGTCATTTATATCAAACACTTAATCTTTTCAAAGATGAATTTACGCTTATCGACTTTGATCGTTCTTTTTTTGAGAATGAAGCGAAGTTAGATAATTTTGTATCCCAATGCCATGTCATTGTTCATTTGGCGGCCTTAAACCGTCACAACGACTCCGAAGTAATCTATGAAACGAATACTAGTCTTGTGAAGAAATTGGTAGCTTCACTTGATAGGAACCAAAGCCAAGCACATATCTTGATTTCTTCTTCTACTCAGGAAGAGCGAGATAACCTTTACGGTAAATCCAAGATGGAAGGGCGCTTGATGCTGTCAGATTGGGCTAATAGAGCAGGCGGGAAGTTAACAGGAATGGTGATTCCGAATGTTTTTGGCCCCTTTGGAAATCCTTATTATAATTCTGTTGTGGCTACGTTTTGCCATCAAGTTTCACACAATGAAACACCTAAAGTTGAAGTAGATGGCCTATTGAAGTTGATTTATGTGGGTGAACTAGTGGAGGCGATTTTAAAAGCGATTCGTAGGGAGGATAACACCCACGAGCTTCAAATTCCGCATACCGCCGAAGCTAAGGTATCAGAAATATTGGATTTGTTGCAACACTATAAAGATGTCTATCAAGAAAAGGGAGAATTTCCAGCCATTAACAGCTCATTCGAACACAAGCTGTTTAATACCTACCGTTGCTACATGGATATTGCGAATTACTTTCCACGAAAATTTACTCAGCATACCGATAACCGAGGCGCTTTTGTAGAAATCGCCCGTCATGGCATAGCAGGACAAACATCTTTCTCAACCACCGTTCCAGGTATTACTAGGGGAAATCACTTTCATACCCGTAAGATAGAGCGCTTCGCAGTAGTTAAAGGAAAAGCCCTTATCCAACTCCGCAGAATCGGAACCGATGAAGTTCGCGATTTTTACCTAGACGGGGAAGAACCCGCCTATGTTGATATGCCCATCTGGTACACCCATAATATTAAGAATATAGGCGATGAAACATTGTATACCATTTTTTGGATAAACGAACCTTATGACCCAGCAGACCCAGATACGTATTTAGAAAATGTTTAGAATGAAAAAATTAAAAGTAATGACGGTTGTAGGAACACGACCTGAAATAATCCGATTATCAAGAGTCATGGCAGCATTAGATGCCAGTCCCGCAATCGAACACATTACGGTTCATACGGGTCAGAATTATGACTACGAACTAAACGAAGTATTCTACGAGGACATGGGTGTTCGTAAACCGGATTATTTTTTAAACGCCGCGGGTGCAACAGCTACAGCAACCATCGGGCAAATATTGATTAACATCGATCCCATTTTGGAAGAAGTTAATCCAGATGCCTTTTTGGTTCTAGGAGATACCAACTCTTGTTTGTGTGCCATCCCAGCTAAGAAGCGTAGAATCCCTATCTTTCATATGGAGGCAGGCAACCGCTGTTTCGATCAACGTGTACCTGAGGAAACCAATCGTAAAATTGTCGATCACATTGCGGATATCAACCTAACTTATTCAGATATCGCCAGAGAATACTTACTCCAAGAAGGTTTACCCGCAGACCGTATTATCAAAACAGGTTCACCGATGTTTGAGGTATTGAATCATTACATGCCGAAGATTCAATCCAGTGATGTATTAGATCGTTTGGGATTAGAAAAAGGTAAATACTTTGTTGTCTCTGCCCACCGAGAGGAAAATATCAGTAACGACAAGAATTTCTTCGGATTACTTGAAACTCTAAATCAGATAGCTGAAAAGTATCAGTTTCCGATAATTGTTAGTACCCATCCACGTACACGGAAACGCCTAGATCAATTAAATCAGGGCAAATCCAATCAATCCGTGTCATCCGCGTACCATCTTCATTCGCTGATTCAATGGCAAAAACCCCTCGCATTCTCTGACTACAACGCACTACAAATAAATTCGTTTGCCGTCCTATCTGATAGCGGTACCATCTCTGAAGAATCATCCGTCATGAACTTTAGAGCACTTAACATCCGCGACGCCCACGAACGTCCCGAAGCCATGGAAGAGGCCTCTGTAATGATGGTAGGACTCGACCCCGAACGAATCCTTCAATGCCTAGGCCAACTCGAACTTCAAGCAATTGGTGCAAGATCCGCTAACAACAAAACGGAGCTTAAAGATTACAGCTCACAGATTACCTTGTTCCGCCCCGTCTCCGACTATTCCATGCCCAACGTCAGCGAGAAAACGGTGCGAATTATATTGAGTTACACGAGTTATATCAAAAGAGTTGTTTGGGGTGAATAAAGAATCGTTGATAAAATTAAAAAATATCGCCTCTGCAATTAGAGTTAATTACAGGGGTAAAAAATTAGATAAAAAATATGTTATTTTTGAATCTGATGATTGGGGAGCTATTCGTACTCCTTCAAAAAATGCACTTGATGTTTATAGTGCAAATAAAATAGACTTATCGAAAAGTTTTTATAAGTATGATTCATTGGAGAATTCTAATGATTTTGAAAGGATTTTTGAAGTATTAAACTCAGTAAAGGATGTAAATGGTTATCCAGCTAAAATAACTGCTAACACAATAGTTGCTAATCCTGATTTTGATAAAATTGAAAAATATCATTATAAAGAATTTTTTTTAGAACCGTTTACAGAATCCTACAGAAATTATCAAAGTTCATCTTCTACGTTTGAATTTTTTAAAAAAGGCATTAACGATGGCTTTATTGTTCCTCAATTTCATGGTAGAGAGCATTTAAATATTACGAGATGGCTAAATGATTTGAATAATAAAAAGGAAAAAACATTACTATCATTTCATTTGAAATCAACATTTTCAGGTACTGGAGATTATAGTTATATGGAAGCATTTGATTGGGATTCAAAAGATGAAATAGAATTTCATAAAATGATTATTTCAGATGGCCTTAAACTATTTAAAAAAATATTTGGTTTTTCATCAAAATCATTCATTCCGCCATGTTATAATTTAGACCCTGATCTTCATGGTTTTTTGTACGATCATGGGATTGAAATTTTACAGGGTATGAGAGTTCAATTAGCTCCAACAGGTGAATTCAATAGGTATAAGAAAATACCACATTATTTCTTTGAAAAAGATATTTCAGGATTATTATATAATATAAGGAATGTAAATTTTGAGCCAGTATTTAACAAGGATTTTGATTGGGTTAATAAATCTATGAAGGATATTGAGATAGCTTTCTTATTTGGGAAGCCAGCCGTTATTTCTACTCATAGAATTAATTATATTTCATCAATAAGTCAGAAAAACGGTGAGTTTGGCCTCAGATTGTTAAGTGAACTTTTAAAAAAAATAGTTGTAAAATGGCCAGACATTGAATTTATTTCAACGCCTGATTTGTTAAACTTAGATTAGTAATTATTTATGGTATCTATAGGCTTTACAGGTGACTTTTGTCCGATGACAAGGGTAGAAAAGCAATTTGAAACGGGCGATTGGAAGCCTTTATTTGACGAAGTTAGACCTTTCTTTTTAAACAATGATTTGAATATTATAGATTTAGAGTGCCCCCTAACGAATCACGACCAAATGATTGTCAAAACAGGTCCACATATAAAATCTAAGCCTGAGACAGTCGAGATCCTATCTTATCTTAATTGTAAGTTGGTGGTTACAGCCAACAATCATTTCAAGGATTATCAATGGGTTGGTATGCAAGACACCTATGATGCTTTAAAAAAACATAACATAGACTGGTGTGGTAGTGGTGCTTCCATCGATGAAGCTTCACAAACTAAATTTTTACAAATCAAGGAGATGTCTTTTGCCATCATTAATATGGCGGAAAACGAGTGGACCACTACACATGATTGTGAACCAGGTTGCAATCCTATTGATTACCCTCGTTCTTTGCTTAAAATTCAAGAGGCCAAAGATAATAATATTGATTTTATCATTGTAATTTTACACGGAGGACACGAGCATTATCCCTTGCCAAGCCCACGCATGAAAGCGCAATTTCGCTTTATGATAGATGCAGGTGCGGATGCTGTGGTGGGACACCATACGCATATCATATCAGGCTACGAAGTATATAAGGACAAACCGATTTTTTACAGTTTGGGTAACTTTTGCTTTGATTGGCCGGGTCTGAGAAACGATACTTGGAATAATGGAATGATTTTGCGGTTGGTTTTCGATAAATCTTCTGGAATCTCTTTTGAATATCAATTCGTTCACCAAAATAACAAACATGTTGGCGTAAAACACTTGACTCAGCAAGAGCTTACGGTTCAGGAGTCAGCAGTACAAAAGCTGAACAGCATTATAGCAGATGATAAACAGCTACAAAAATATTTTGAAGATTATGCGGAAAGTATTAAACCAATTATGCAGTCCCGCATTCAGCCCTATAGAAATAAATACCTAGTTGCACTTCATAAAAGAGGTCTGTTGCCTGATATAATGGGTATTTCAAAAAAGAAGATGCTTAAAATACTATCGAAATGCGAATCGCATAGAGAGGTGTTGTTACATTCATTGAAAAAATTTGATTAAACATGTGCGGATTCGCAGGTTACTTTTTAAAGAATAATTTTGAATCGAATTCACAAACGATTCTCAATATGCTGGAACTTCAATGTCATCGAGGCCCTGATGATTCGGGTATCGTAGGTATTCATACAACGCAAAAAACCTTAGAGGAGTTAGCTGTTCAAAGACCCAATGACTTTCTATCAGCTCCCAATCTTATTTTTGGGTTTAATCGCTTGAGTATATTAGATTTAAGTCCTGCTGGGCATCAGCCCATGATACATCATGAGTCTAAAGTGGCTTTAATGATGAACGGGGAGGTCTATAATGCCTTCGACTTTAAGCTTGATTTAGAAGCTAAAGGTTATGTTTTTAAAGGGCATAGCGACACAGAGGTTGTACTGAATTTATATTTAGAATATGGAGTGGAAGGAATGCTTAAACGCCTAAATGGCATGTTTTCCTTAGCCATTTACGATAGACGAGAGAACGCATTTTTCTTAATCCGAGATCGTGTGGGAATCAAGCCTTTGTATGTGTTGCAAGAAAACGATCGTATTTCTTTTTCATCGGAAATGAAAAGCTTTAAAGCGCTTCCAGATTTTAGATTTGAACTCGATGATTCTAAGCTTTCTGAATTCTTGTTGTTTCGTAATGCCATTAATCATACATTGTTTAAAAACATTATCAATATTGAGCCTGGCACGTATTGGTGCATCGATTCAGATGGAGGCGTTGCGATTAAAGTCTATTACAATTTGCGAAATGAGGGCGCCATAAATCCGCAACTCAATAAAACTGAATTAGAGACTGCTCTAAGAAATTCGGTTAAGCGTCAATTGATCAGTGATGTGAAGCTGGGATGTCAATTATCGGGTGGTGTAGATTCGTCTTTGGTTACCGCCTTTGCCGCGGAAACCTTAAATGAAGGAGCCTTAGAAACGGTTTCCATCGTTTTTGACGAAAAGAACTTTTCTGAGAAAAAATACATTGATCAAGTAGCTGAGCGGTATAAACTGAAATCGCATCAATTTACGCTCGATGCCACTGCCTATTTAGATTTGATTGATGAGGCCATTTGGCATTTCGAGCAGCCCTTAAATCATCCCAATACTATAGGGATAAAGTTATTGAGTAGAGAAGCCAAAAAACACGTAACGGTACTCTTAAGTGGAGAAGGTGCAGACGAAGCATTGGCAGGGTATAGTCGCTTTTTACCCAATAAAAGTTCTTTTTGGTCTGTAGAAACGTTGAAGAAAGCTATAAAAAATAAGCTTCATATTCTTGATTTTCTTAATGTTTGGAAAAAAGAAGAAAACCGTTATATTCTACAGACGGCTTTTGGCAACTTTGCCGGTGCTTATGCCTTATATCCTAATTTTTCTGTTTCCCATGCCATGGAAAGCAGAAAGAAAGTATGGAATTCAATTTCTGATACATTGCCCAAGCGAAAACGCAAATACGAATTATTGACCTATTTGCCAGATTTATTAATGCGTCAAGACAAAATGTCGATGGCACACACCATAGAGAATCGCGTTCCCTTTTTAGACAATGAAATGCTGGAAACTGCACTACGTATTTCCGATGAGCATTTGATTCAACAACGAAATAGTAAGTGGCACGGTAAATTTCCTTTAAAAGAAATATGTGCATCTACTTTTGGCGAAGCCTTTGCCTTCCGTGATAAAATGGGTTTTGGTATTCCGTTGAAGGCTTTTTTCAGCTCAGCCCCCTTCCAAGAAAGATGGAATAAGGAACTGCTACCTGGTATCCAAAAACGTAACATTTTTAACGAACAATCATTGGCTCAATGGATGAGTCATCCCCAAAAAATGACTGCTGAACAGCAGGATGCTGTTTGGTTAATGATGGGGTTTGAAATTTGGGCAAAACAATATTTAGATTAAATTAATGATAGCAATACATAATAACAATTTAGGATTCACTCCAAGGTGGATTCAATATTGTGAGTCCAAGGGAATCCCTTACAAATTGGTGAATTGCTACGACAATAATATCATTCATCAATTGGAGGATTGTGATGCCCTCATGTGGCATCATTGGCATGTCAATTCTAAAGATATTTTGAAAGCAAAGAGACTAATTTTTGCCCTAGAGCATGCAGGGAAAATAGTTTTTCCCAATTTCAGGACCGGATGGCATTTTGACGATAAAATAGCACAAAAATATTTGTTGGAATCCTTGGGATTACCGTTAGTTCCAACTTACCATTTTTTGGACAAAGAAGAAGCGATAGAGTGGGTAAAGGATACTGATTTCCCTAAAGTTTTTAAATTGACACGCGGTGCAGGATCTGCCAATGTGAGGTTGACGTATAACAGAAAACAAGCTATTTCATTAATCACTAAGGCCTTTTCCTCTGGATTTAGTGTATATGATGATTATGGTGTAGTAAATGAGAGATGGCGAAAATTTAGGGAAGGTAAGGATTCATTTTTCGGTGTGTTAAAATCATGTTACAGAATATTTAATGTTCCCAGATATGCAAAGCTTTTGCCTAAAGAAAGATTTGAAGTCTATTTTCAAGATTTTATTCCGAATAATGATTCTGATATTCGAGTAATAGTTGTAGATGATAAAGCTTTTGCAATTAAGAGACTTGTCAGGAATAATGATTTCAGAGCTTCAGGGAGTGGAAACTTATTGTTTGAAAAACATCATTTTGATGACAATCTCATCCAAAAATCGTTCGAATATGCACAATCTTTGAGTTCACAGGTAGTGGCGTTTGATTATGTGTTCGATTCTAAAAAAAAACCCTTGATTGTTGAAATCAGCTATGGATATGCGATAGATGTATACAACCAATGTATAGGATATTGGGACAAAGAAATGAATTTTCATGAAGGAAAGTTTGATTCTTGTGAGTGGATGGTGGATTTGCTTTTAAAACAGCTTAATGAAATTTAAAACAGTTTGCTTATTAGGCGGTGGATTGACTATTGGTGGACAGGAAAGGGCACTAGTTTTTTTAGCAAATTCACTGGCTGAAAAGGGAGATAATGTTTTCATAATTTCTTTATTTCAAACCTCCATCGATTTTGATTTACATCCTTCTATAACCGTTTACTTTCCTGGAATAGATAGGAGTAAAATGAATAAATTTATCTATACAATCAGGATGATTCCATTTATTCGTGGTTTAATTAAGCATAATAAACCTGATGCTGTAATTTGTTTTGGCGATTGGTTCAATGCATTTGCAATTGTTGCAACTAGAGGACTTTCATCGAAAATGATAATTACAAATAGGATGGGACCCAATTTGTTTTTGGGCAATTTCGTTGAGACCATGAACAGGATTTTCTATCGTTTTGCAGACGAATTGATTGTTCAAACTGAAAGAGCAAAGGAAATTCTTAAAAAAAAATATAAAGTTAAAAAAATAACGGTAATTCCTAATCCAGTTCAATTCGTCAATTTAGAAAGGCGAATCCAAAAGAAACAAATCATAACAGTTGGTAGATTGTCTAGGGAGAAAGGCCACCAAGTTCTCCTGAAAGCAATCGCTCAATTACGAAATAAAGAATGGAAACTACACTTGGTAGGAGATGGTAATGAAAGACCATCACTTGAACAATTAAGTAGAGAACTTAAAATTGATAATAAGGTAGTTTTTCATGGGAGAATGCAAAATTTTGAGCAATTACTTTTAGAGTCAACGATTTTTGTTTTACCGTCCTTTTATGAAGGTTTTCCAAATGCATTATTGGAAGCTATGAGCTTAGGATTATGCTGCGTTGCTTCTGATTGCATAGCAGGACCCTCAGAGATTATTACAAATGGATTTAATGGATTTCTTTTTGAACCTGGAAATGATGTCCAATTGGCTGAATGTCTTAATCAATTAATTGAAGATAAACAGCTGATAAATAAATTGTCTAATAATGCGCCACCTTCCTTGAAAGGTTTTGAAAAGGGAACTATTGTTAAGCAGTTTGAAAAGGCTTTATATCATAATTAAATGAAATTACTCCAGATTAATTCTACACTAGGTGTAGGTAGCACAGGTAGGATAACCGAAGATCTTGGTGCTTTTGTTATCGCTAACTATGGGGAAAGTACCGTTGCCTTTGGTAGAAGAGCTCGAAAAAGCAAATCGCAAACGCTTAAAATTGGCTCTAAACTTCATCAGTTGAATCATTTGGTTAATACAAGGGCTTTTGACACCCATGGATTCCATTCCAAAAGTGCAACTGCCAAACTGGTCAAACAAATTTTGGAAATTAATCCTAATGTCATCCATTTACATAACCTTCATGGATATTATTTAAATGTGGAATTGCTTTTTGAATTTTTGAAAAGATACGGTAAACCAATTGTTTGGACACTACACGATTGCTGGGCATTTACTGGACATTGCTGTTACTATGAAAGAGTTGGTTGCGACAAATGGAAAACCCAATGCCATACCTGCCCCCTTTCTTTTTTATATCCAGAATCTATAGTTTTTGATAATTCTAGAAATAATTTTATCAGAAAAAAAACCTCGTTTCAAGGTTTGAATAACCTTACCATAGTAACTGTATCTCATTGGTTGGAATCTCAGGTAAGGCAGTCTTTTTTAAAGGAATATCCTGTTCAAACTATTTATAATGGGGTTAATTTGGATCTCTTCAAGCCAAAGGACCACGCATTATCTAAAATTAAGTTAGGTCTTTCGGGGTATAAAGTAATTTTGGGAGTTGCTAATGAATGGTCAGATGGGAAAGGGCTTAGAATATTTTTGGAAGTGGCAAAGTTTTTGGACGTTGATTATCGGATTGTTTTAATTGGCTTGAGTGAAAAACAAATCAAATCCCTACCACGAAATATATATGGGTATCAAAAGACACAGAATTTAGAAGAATTAGTCCGTTTTTATAATGCGGCAGACGTTTTTGTAAGCCCTTCTATTGCTGAAACATTTGGGATGGTTGTTGCAGAGGCATTATCCTGCGGTACTCCCTGCGTTGTAAATGATTCCTCTGCCTTGCCAGAGTTGGTTAGCCCCGAAGTGGGAGAAATAGTCCCTGGCCTTGACCCACAGAAGTTCTTGAAATCTATTCAATATATTATTACTCAAGGCAAGGAAAATTATTCAAAGAATTGCAGAAAAAAAGCGGAGGAACTTTTTGGTCTTCAGAATCATTTGAATGGGTATTTTAATCTCTACACTAGTCTTTTATAATTATTCATGAATGTTTTATTTTTAATGTTTGCCTTTCCAGACATGAACAAGTCGTTCAATATGTACACGACTTTGGTGGAGGAATTTGTTAAACATGGACATGAAGTGACGATAGTGGCTCCTGGAAAGGATAAAACAGGAGTTTATGTGGAAAATGCTATTCCTGTTCTCCGTGTTCAAACATTCCCCATAAAAAATGTACCTAATAATTTGAAAGGAATTTCAAACGTCTTACTTCCTTATCAATTTGATCGTGCCTTAAATCAATTCTATAAAGAAAGATCATTTGATGTAATTATTTCGCCTACTCCCCCGATAAATTTGGTGGATTTAGCTGCAAAATTGAAGAGAAAGCTTGGGTCTAATTTTTACCTGATTTTACGAGATATTTTTCCTCAAAATGCGGTGGACTTGGGTTTTATTAAAAAAGAAGGACTGTTACACCGCTATTTCAGTAGGAAGGAAAAAAAACTTTATAAGGAGGCAGACTATATTGGCTGTATGTCACTGGCAAATATAGATTATGTGAAGAAGCATAATCCAGATGTACCCGCAGAAAAGTTACATGAATTAAAAAATTACCAGAAACTATACAAAGGCTTTGGTTCAAATCCAGAATTTCTTAAAAAAAAGTACCGAATAGCTGATAAATTTGTAGTAGTATTTGGTGGCAATATGGGCAAGCCGCAGCAGCTTGAGAATGTATTGACTTTAGCAGAATCAGTCATTCATTTCTCAGATATTGTATTTCTATTATTAGGCGAAGGGGTTCAAATGAACAAAATAGAGGCTGAGGGAACAGCAAGAGGACTGACCAACGTCATGATCCATCGAACCATACCAAAACAGGAATATCAGGATTTACTAAGTGTTTGTGATGTAGGTTTGATTAGTCTTCATGAAGATTTCACTATTCCCAATATACCGAGTAAGGCCCTGGACTATTTCAATGTGGGCATCCCTGTTTTGGCGAGTCTGGATAGGGCAACAGATTTCGGGCAAATTTTAGATGAAGAATCATGCGGTTTATGGTCTTATGCGGGAGATCATCAACTATTTCATGAAAATTTAATCAAGTTGTATCAATCACCTGATTTAACATCAACCATGGGGCAAAATGGAAATACTTATTTTAAACAATTCCTAACTACTGAAATTGCTTATAATACGATATTGAAGTGTTTAAATTGAGATTATGTCAGTAATTAGTTTTTTAAAGAATAATCTAAAAAACGTACAGGGTTGGAAGACCAAAAGGCGCCTATTGGCTTTTGCAGTTGACGATTACGGTAATATTCGAGTAGCAAATCTTAAAGCAAAAGATAATCTCTTACAAAAGGGAGTTAAGCTAGATAATCGTTTTGATCAGTTTGATGCATTAGATACTCGAGAGGACTATGAAATGTTGTTTGATGTTCTAGGATCAGTAAAAGATAAAAAAGGTAATACAGCCATTTTTACCCTGTATGCTTTACCGTGCAACACAGACTATCAAAAGACGATAGAGGCTGACTGTTTTATACCTGAAAATCTAGATTTAACATATAAAAAACTTGGAACGCTAGATAGTGCCTATGACAGAGCCTATGAAGTTTTATTGGAAGGGATACATGACAATTTAATAAAACCTCAATTTCACGGAAGAGAGCATTTGAATGTTAACCTATTCAATGCATTATTAAAAGATAAAACACCACAACTATTAGCCAACATCGAAAGTCAATCTTTAGCAGGTGTCCCTAATCATCCCAGCTATCCAAAGGTTGGCTTCAATCAAGCTTTTGCTTTTTGGAAGGAGGAAGAAGTAGAATTGCACAAAGAAATTCTAAAAGATGGATTAGAACGATTTGAGCAAGTATATGGTTATAAATCAATTACTTTTACTCCACCTGCGCAGCAATTACATGCGAACTTGTATGCCTATGTTGGTAGCCTTGGTGTGAAAGGAGTTGATAAGGCACGTGCTACCATGCGTCATAAAGGGGAGGGGGTTTATGTTAAAGAACATAATATTCTAGGAGAAAGCGGTTTGGGTGACACAACCACTATTGTTCGAAATTGTGTATTTGAACCAACCGATGGAGATATTGATTGGGTAAATCTCACGTTGAAACAAATTGAAGCAGCATTTTTTTGGGGTAAACCAGCCATTGTAAGTTCCCATCGCGTTAATTTTTGCGGACAAATTGATCCTGAAAATCGTAAAAAAGGACTAATAGCTTTAAAATCATTGTTAGATAAAGTAGTTAATAAGATGCCAGATGTGGAGTTTGTTAGTGTGGATGAGTTGGTTCATGTGATGAATAGTGATTTATGATCAATAGGCTTTTATATTTTGGGTATTACGTGCGTCATCTCGACTGGGATCGGCTCCGTATTTTTCAAATTTATCTAAAATCTCAACGAGGTTATAGCTCTATAAGGCAGTGGATCTTAATTTTCTATCATTCAGTCAAGTACAATATCTCAATTCTAGAATATTATCAATTTCGTTTCTTCGAAATGAGCCATGCGCAAAAGTTGAATTGGGCGGGAACCGGTCATATGTACGAGTATCAAAAGGTCATGAATCCACCGTCTAAGCGCCAAATTTTAGACGATAAGAGGGAATTTTACAAATTTTATCGAGAGTTTTTTGTGCATCATGTTTTTTCCTTGAATGAGCTGCTTCAAGACCCGGTGCTGGTTAATAAAATTCTCGAATCTCAAAAGTTAGTTTTTAAAGTTTCAAATGGCAAGTGTGGAACATCCGTTCGAATCATTAGTTCCGCCGAACTAGGGAGAAACTCTTTTGTTTCCTACATGAATAAAGAGGGATTTGATATGGTTGAGACATTTATAAGTCAACATCCGTCGTTGAATGCACTGTCGCCAAGCGCTGTAAATACAGTGCGAATTTTCACTCAATTGAATAATTGCAATGAGGTTGAAATTTTGGGCTGTAGGCAAAGAATATCAATTAATAGTTCGGTCGATAATTTAGCTGCCGGCAATCTGGCCGCCCCTATAGATGAATCAACTGGCGTTATTACTGGACCAGGTGTTTATAGCGATATAACAAAGGAAGCGGTTTCTATTCACCCATTAACTGGGGTTTCAATCGTTGGTTTTCAAGTCCCTTTTTGGAAGGAGTGTGTACAGTTGGCAACAGACGCTGCTTTGAAATATAAGCAAAATCGATCTATTGGTTGGGATATTGTAGTAACGGCTAATGGTCCTGGTTTAATTGAAGGCAACCACGATTGGTGTAAGTTGGTGTGGCAATTGCCGGTTAATGAAGGTTTGAAATCAATGCTTAAGACAAGTGTATAGAAACTTCGGCAAGCGTATTTTAGATATTCTTCTGAGCCTTACCGTTCTATCGCTAACATTTCCCTTGCTTTTTGTATGCATTATTGCCCTTTCTTTTCAAAATAGGGGTAAAGCGTTTTTTTTTCAAGAACGTCCGGGGCGGAATAAAATGCCTTTTAAGATAATAAAGTTTAAAACGATGACAGACGACCTGGATGCCCATGGCAATTTACTCCCCGATAATATGCGAATTACAAGTTTAGGTATGTGGGTTCGCAAATTATCACTGGATGAACTCCCTCAACTGTACAATGTTCTTAAAGGTGATATGAGCCTTATTGGTCCGCGGCCTCTTCTATTTAAATATATACCTTTATACACCAGTGAGCAGAACAGAAGACATGAAGTCCGGCCAGGAATTACGGGATGGGCTCAAGTGAATGGACGTAACTCAATTTCATGGACACGGAAATTTGAATTAGATGTTGAATATGTAGATCGAATGAACTTGTCGTTAGATATTAAGATTTTCTACTTGACTATTTTAAAGATATTGAGGCGCGACGGCATCAATCAATCTGATGATCGGCCGATGCAACCATTTAACGGAAAAAATTAAATTGATGAATATTTTAATTACCGGCGTAGGTGGCCCAACGCCTAGGAGTTTTGCGCACTCTTTGAAGTTTATTGGCACCCAATACAGAAATGCACAATTGATTGCAACCGATACGAATCGTTTGGCAATTGGTTTGTATCAGAGTGCATTATTTTCCCATTCCTATGTAATTCCGCGTGCCGATGACGCTACATATTGGAAGGTAATTGAAGAGATTGTGGAGAAGCATAAAATTCAAGCAGCAGTAGTATTACCTGAACTTGAGGTTGTGGAATGGAGCAAAAGAGCCCAAAAAGGGGAATTGCCTTGTAAGGCATTCCTCCCCGACCCCTCTATCAATGGGATATTGGTCGATAAGGCAGCCATGACAGAGGTACTAATGGAATCTGGGTTGGTTCCTCCATCTGTTTCCTTTCATCGCGATTCAGATAAACTCCAGTTAATTTTCGATGAATTGGGGAGTGATTTTTGGGTAAGGAGTTCTTCAGGAACGAGCGGTTTGGGTTCGCTGCGCATTGATGGTTTGGAGTCACTTCAAAATTGGATAGAGATTAATCCTGGAGTTCAATATTTTTTGGCCAGTATGTTCCTTCCTGGACGCAATTTGGCTTGCAAGCTGCTATATTGGGAGGGAAAGCTTTTGCGCGCTGCATGTGGTGAAAGGGTAAATTATATCATGGCCAAAGTTGCGCCTTCTGGAATTACGGGTAACACCTCATTTGGAAGGCTGTTCAACGAACCTGAATTAATAGATGTGGCCAAAAAAACCATGGATTTAGTTTTTGAGTACGCAAAGGCTCCGCAGCACGGGTTTTTTACTGTTGACTTGAAAGAGGACTCGGCCGGTAGGCCTTTTGTTACGGAAATCAATGTCCGCCACGTTGCATTTACCCAATGCTTTGCTGCGGCAGGTGCTAATTTTGCTGAAGACAGTCTTAGGTTGTTGATGGGTGATCCTTCGTTTTCAATGGATTTCAAGATGTACGCATTCGAGCCAGGCACTATATTTTTGCGCGATGTCGATGAGCGTCCGATCATTATGAATGAAAAACATTTATTATGAAATAGAACTAATCCGCTCAGTCTTTTTTGTACTAACCCAACAGGCTCCCATTTCTGACTTCCTCCGTTACCTATTCGACCTACTCAAGCCTTCATCTCATTTGATGATCGTGTGGGTGGTTGGCTTGATGCTTTTTGTGGTCAACCGAAAGCGAATGGCTTTGAGGTGTTTGGCCATCGGTCTGGTGCTGTGGCTGATTTACACCCTTCCGCTGATGCCTCGTTTCCTGATGGGGCAATTGGAGTCGACCTACCCGCCTTTCTCGGTTGTGTCTTCGGGCGAGGCGGCCGCAGCGTGCGATTCTTTTTCACAAGCCGCTTCCGACAGCCTGTTTGTGTTGGTGCTGGGAGCGGGAGCCGACTACGATCCGACCTTGCCTCCGGGGCAGTTGTTGTCATCCACCCAAATGGTGCGCTTGGCAGAAGGCATACGCGTGGCGCGTCTGATGCCCGAGGTGGTTTTGGTGACTTCCGCAAACTTTGAATATAGTCCACACAGCCAAGCTGAACTAACCCGCCGCGCAGCCCGTAGCCTTGGCTACACAGATCGACCAATTCTGGTTCAGGAGCTGCCCAGAACAACCTGCGAAGAGGCACGTGCATTTTTGGATGCCCATGGCCAAGGAGCGCGAGTGGTGCTCGTTACCTCCGCCTCGCACATGCGCCGCGCAATGGCCTTTTTCACCGCTTTTGGTGCGAATCCAATGGCGGCACCCTGCGATTTTAAAGTCAAGCACAACCCGCTTCGTCCGTTTCGCTGGTCGGATGCGCTTCCCTCCTGGAAGCACATTGACTGGCTCGATGAGTTCTTGAAGGAACATCTGGCCCATTTTTTGGGCCCTCAATGTTAGTTTTTATCGCCATTTCAAACCTAAAGCAGTGGATCTGAAGAAAATTTGGTTGTCGTCACCCCATATGGGCAGCGAGGAATTTGAACGTGTTCGCGAGGCCTTCGACACGAATTGGATTGCCCCCCTAGGGCCGCATGTCGATGGATTCGAACGTGATCTACAAGAGTACACGGGGGTGGCGCATGCCGCGGCTTTGAGTTCTGGAACAGCGGCTATTCACCTTGCTCTTATCATCCTTGGCGTACAACGGGGCGATTATGTGCTCTGTCAAAGTTTTACCTTTTCGGGATCAGCGAATCCGATAGCATACATGGGTGCAACACCGGTTTTCGTTGACTCCGAACCCGACAGTTGGAATATGTGCCCCGCTGCCCTTGAACGAGCCATCCTTGATTTGAAATCACAGGGCAAGCGGGCAAAGGTGGTTATTCCAGTGCATCTTTACGGCATGCCAGCCCGCATGACTGCGATTACGGAAGTGGCCCGCCGGCACGATCTCTACATCGTGGAAGACGCTGCTGAGGCCCTCGGGTCGACCTTGGATGGCAAGCCTTGCGGTAGCTTCGGTGACATCAGCATTTTGAGCTTTAACGGCAACAAAATCATCACCACCTCTGGGGGTGGCGCCTTGTTGTCGAACCGAACTGATTGGGTACAACATGCGCGGTTTTTGTCCACCCAAGCCCGCGATGCGGCGCCCCACTATCAGCATTCTCAGATTGGATATAACTACCGCATGAGCAACGTCTGCGCGGCGATAGGTCGCGGGCAGATGACAGTGCTCAACGACCGAGTGGAGGCACGCCGCGGCAACCACGCTTTCTATGAGCAGAGCTTGTCGGACCTCCCCGGCTTTTCGTTCCTGCCAGAGCCCGATGGTTGTTTTTCGAACCGCTGGCTTACCTGTGTGCTCATCGACCCCGAGAGGAGCGGGGGTGTTACCCGCGAAACCGTGCGCCTGGCGCTCGATGCCCAAAACATAGAATCCCGCCCGCTCTGGAAGCCCATGCATATGCAGCCTATCTTCGCCGATGCCCCTTATTATGGCAACGGCACGAGCGAGCGATTGTTTATGAATGGCCTTTGTTTGCCGTCGGGTTCTAATCTCAGTGAGACAGATTTGCAAAGAGTGGTAAAACAAATCAAAACAGCCTACTCAAACCATGATTAATCGCACTAGGTTATTACTCATTGAATTTTACAACCAAAACCAATCGGTCCTTCTTTTTCTGGGCAAGGCATTGGGTCTCTATTTTTTATGGAATATTTTGTACCACGGGTTTCTTATCCAATGGGGCATTAACGACCCTTTGACCCGTTGGGTCGCCATGAGTGCAAGCAAAATATGTCAAATTTTTGATCCAAAAATTCACTTAGAAAATATTAGAAATGGATATTATTTGTATCATCTAGAAAAGCCTTTGGTCTGGGTAGGAGATCCCTGCAATGGTTTAGAGCTGTATATTTTGTTTATTGCATTTTATATTGCCTTAGGCAAATTTTTTCGCTCCATCAAATGGATTCTATTTGGTATCGTTGGAATCTATCTATTAAATATTATTCGTGTTGCTGGATTGGCTTGGGTGGTCTTGTATCGTCCATCTGAATTAGATTTTCATCATAAATACACCTTTGCTTTGGTTGTTTATTCCTGGATGTTGTTGGTATGGGTCATTACGTTACAGAAAAAACAAGTCGCTTAGCGGCTTTTGGACTCGCGTTTGGTTTCTTGATGCTGTTGGTTCGGCTTCATGGACAGTATAACCTAGATTGGGAGTTTGCAAGTCTTAGCCTCAAGGTATTGGATTCCAGGGGTTTCGTTGCAAAAGAAATCTATCGTATTGCGCTACCTTTTGATATTCAAAGAGTCATTCATACAGACTCATTGATTTATAATGGATCGGTCGTACTGGTAAACATCGTCTTAGCCATGTTTTTAAAGATTAAAAGAGGGGGTATAGGCCTGTTGATAGGCCTATTACTATTTTTTATTTCATTGGACATGTTTATGCATTACTTTGTTTTTCGTCTAAAGAATCAATCTTTTTATTTTTTATTACTTAATGTTGGAAATATTCGTCAATTCCTGGAAATTCTTCCGGTTTTGCCCTTTTTGATCGATTATTTTTCGCGTTACCCGAATTTGAAGCCTTCTATGCCATGAAAAGTTTACGAAATATTTTAAACTGGTACTCCCAAAACGTGATTTCACGTTGGACGATTTTTGCCATCGATATCCTCTTGGTGGCATTTACTTTTTGGTTGAGTCTTTTGTTGGTTTCGGATTTCCAGGATTTCAATACCTTGGGTTGGTTCAGGGTGATGGAGAAGTCGGCGGTGGTTTTGTTGCTTTACGCGATGTCTTTTTTGATGTTCCGTTCCTTTGTGGGAATCATTCGGCATACCTCGGTGGCCGATGCGACCCGGATTCTTTGGGCCAATTCGGGGGCTGCCACAGTCCTCCTGGCCTTGCATACCCTCACCACTTTGAGTAGCAGCGCCAAGGTTTCTCCTTTCAACCTGACCCTTTCGCTGATTTTGACCCATTACTTGCTTCTCACCTTTGTGATGATTTGGAGTCGTTTTATGTTCAAAGGGCTCTTTAACCAATTCAACAACAAAGAGCGTCCCCGCAAGCGTTACCTGATTTACGGGGCCGGTTCTTCGGGGCGAATGACCTTGGGGGTCTTGTTACGCGAAACCCGGTCGCTCAACATGGTGGTGGCTTTTTTGGACGACGACGACCGCATGCAGAACAAAAGCATTGAGGGCGTCCCTGTTTTCTCTTCGGCCGCTTTGAGTTCGGACTTTCTAGAAAACCGTCGCATTGATGAACTCATTGTTAGCATTCAGAACATCGAACCGCGGCGCAAGAAGGCCATCGTGGATCTGTGCCTGAGTCGGAATATTCAGGTCAAAGTAGTTCCCCCTTTGGAACATTGGATCAACGGGGAATTGTCCCTCCGTCAAATCGCCCCGGTAGCTATTGAGGAACTTCTACAACGGGATCCGATCAACCTGAGCAATCCCGAGGTCAGTCGCTTGGTTCGCGAAAAGGTGGTGATGGTGACCGGCGCGGCCGGTTCCATCGGGTCGGAACTGGTTCAGCAACTCATGCACTACGACCCGGCTCAATTGATCTTGGTGGACCAGGCCGAGACCCCCCTTCATGATTTGCAGCTCAACTTGACAAAACGGAGCCTGAATACCGGTCAAGGATCTCTGCATTATTATGTGGCCGATATCACCGATACCAAACGAATGCGGCAAATCATTCGCAAGCATCGTCCGCAGATGATTTTTCATGCCGCGGCCTACAAGCATGTGCCCTTGATGGAAGAAAACCCCATGGAGGCGGTGCGTGTCAATATATTGGGAACTTCTTCTCTGCTTCACTTGGCTCGCGAATACGGGGTGGCCCGATTTGTGATGGTGAGCACGGACAAAGCCGTCAACCCTACCAATGTGATGGGAGCCTCCAAACGCATGGCCGAGATCATCGCCCAGGCCATGGCCGATGCTCCGGGCTTTGAACAAACGATGGACGTGGTGACGACGCGCTTTGGGAATGTATTGGGTTCCAACGGTTCGGTCATTCCCCTCTTCAAGCGGCAATTGGAGGCCGGTGGACCGATTACCGTAACACATCCCGAAATAACTCGTTATTTCATGACCATCCCCGAAGCATGTCAGTTGGTCCTGGAGGCCGCGACTATGGGGCAGGGGGGGGAGATTTATGTCTTTGATATGGGCGATCCAGTCAAAATAGCGGATCTGGCGCATCAAATGGTTCGTTTATCAGGCCTGCAACCCGGCAAGGATATTGCCATCAAGTACACCGGTCTTCGACCCGGGGAAAAGCTTTACGAGGAATTGTTGGCAGGCGAAGAGAACACCTTGCCCACCCATCACCCCAAAATTTTGGTGGCCCGAGTTCGGTCTTCTTCCTACGACCAGGCCAGCGATGCACTGGGCGAGCTGCGTGATGCCCTGCATTCCGGGGACGATTACCGCCTGGTCTCCACCCTCAAGAAACATATCCCAGAATACATTTCCAACAACTCTCGTTTTAATCACCTGGACAAGGAACAGGCTCGTTCATCCACTTTAACCCCAAATTCATAAACATGTCCCCCCGCAAAGCCCTGATTACCGGTATCACCGGTCAAGATGGTTCCTACCTGGCCGAATACCTGCTGGGCAAGGGTTACGAGGTCCACGGCATCAAGCGCCGCTCCTCGTTAATTAACACCGAACGCATTGACCACCTTTATCGGGATCGACACGACGGGGATGGGCCGGATTCTTCCGGGCAGGCCGGCTTCCGTTTGCATTACGGGGACCTGACGGATAGCACCAACCTGATTCGTTTGGTGCAGGAAATCCAACCGGACGAGATTTACAACCTGGCGGCGATGAGCCACGTGAAGGTCAGCTTTGATATGCCGGAATACACCGCCAACGCGGACGGTATTGGGACCCTGCGTTTGCTGGAAGCGGTTCGCCTCTTGGGGATGACCGACAGCACCCGAATTTACCAAGCCTCCACCTCCGAGCTCTACGGCTTGGTGCAGGCGGTACCCCAAAGCGAAACCACCCCCTTCTACCCACGCTCTCCGTACGGGGTGGCCAAGCTCTACGCCTATTGGATTACCGTCAATTACCGCGAAGCCTACAACATGTACGCCTGCAATGGGATCCTTTTCAACCACGAATCCCCGGTGCGTGGTGAAACCTTTGTAACGCGCAAAATCACCCGAG
>RGVD01000001.1 GCA_010027395.1 Bacteroidota bacterium | reverse complement strand
CGATATTTTGTTTAGTAAATTTTACAGATATACCACCCAAACTTGGGCTTCAAATTCCGAAACCACAAAATCATAATTTATACCTACTAAATCTATCTATTTCAATTTTTTTAAGTTTATATTTATTAAATTTATTTCTTAATAATGCCTTAAAATCAAAGCGAGAAGGCACATCGAACGAGGCAAAACTGCTCACTCTTATTGGCGGTTCGAATAATATGATTTGGAGCATTGATTTGCAGTACAAATTAACAAGTGCAAATGACACGGTACTTTCTACTTATGAATTAGAATATGGCAGAAAAATTAGTTTAGGCGAAAATGTACTTGAAGGATTGAGAAAGGATGACTATAAATTTTGGCGTAAAAACTATGACAAAACCTTTGCTGGAGAAACTTTCAAAAGTGAATTGTTATATCATGTCAAAGCAGGAATTAGAATATTAGAATATTCGTTTACACCTATCAAAGAAAACGATATTGTAACAGGTCTGTTTGTTACAAGCAATGATATTACCGCCTTCAAAGAGTATGAAAAAGAAATATTGGAACGTGAAAGAAACTTATCACTCATCTTACAATCATTTGATGATATTCTTTTAGAAATAGATTCAAATCACACCATTATTAATGTTTGGAGTAACGACAATTCAAAACTTGATGATCCATTAAATGAAATCAAAGGAAGAAAAGTTATTGAATTTGGAAATGCAGATTTGGGCGCTAAGTTCGATGATCTTATTAGCAAAGTGTTTATCTCAGGTGAGGCAATTAAATATGAATTTGAATTAACTGTAAAAGATAATAAACTCTGGTTTTTGGCAAATATTTCTTTAATAAATGATGAAGAGCCAAGAATTTCAATAAAACTAGAAGAAATCACATCAAGAAAAAACAATGAGTTAGAAACACTCAGACAAAAAGAATTTTTAAACCAACTAATTAATAATTTACCAGTAGGTATTTTCTCAAAAGATGTCTCTAAAAACCTCAAATATACCATTTGGAATAGCGAGTTAGAGAAAATGTTTGGCTTGAAAAACAATGATGTAATTGGCAAAACGGACTTCGATATTTTTAAAATAAATGAGGACTTAGATGACTTTATAGATACTGATTCAATTGTTCTTGAATCAAAGGAACCATTAATAATAGACAACTTAAACGTAAATACACCCACTGGACTAATCATAGCTAAAACAATAAAAATACCGATATACAATGAAGCTGGCGAACCCGAACAAATCATTGGTATCCTTGAGAATATTACAGAAATAAAAAAAGTACAAGATAACTTAATAAGTGCAGAAAAAAGATGGAACTATGCCTTAACAGGCAGTAGAGATGGAGTTTGGGATTTAGACCTATCATCAAATGTAATTTATTACTCACCAGTATTTAAAAAAATGCTGGGATATGATGAAAACGAATTTGATAATTCAACATTAGCGTGGGAGAAGTCTGTACACCCAAAAGATATTCAAAACGCATTATTGACATTCAAAAAACATATAGAAGGGATTACTGAATTTTATCAAACGGAATATCGTATTAGCTGTAAAGATGGTAACTACACTTGGGTGTTAGATAGAGGAAAAATTGCTGAATACAACCAAGATGGAACACCCAAGCGTTTTATTGGCACAATAACCGATATTAACCATTTAAAAGAACTAGAAGAAAAGTCGAAAAATAACGAAGAATTATTACGATCAATTAATCAAAATATTACTGAAGCTATATATAGAAGCAGCAAGAATGAAGGGCTAATATACATTAATAAGTCGTTTATAGATATGTTCGGTTTCAATTCATTTGAAGAGGCAATAAAAACACCTATTCATGAATTATATGATTCTCACCAAGATCGTGATGTTGTTATTAAAGAACTACTGCAACAAAAAACCATACATAATAAGGAGGTATTGCTTAGAAAAAAATCTGGTGAAATTTTCTGGGGTCTAATTAGTACCATATGCATTGAAAACGAAAATGGGAATTACTATTTTGATGGTGCCATAAGAGATATTAGTGGCATCAAGCTGATTGAAGAGCAATTGATTCAAGCAAAAGAAATGGCTGAGGCTGCAGCCAAAGCCAAGGGCTTGTTCCTTTCTACCATGAGCCATGAAATTAGGACACCCATGAATGCTGTAATCGGTATTGCTAATTTATTACTAAATGAAAATCCAACTCAGGAGCAATTAGAAAGTTTGCAAACTCTTAAATTTTCGGCAGAGAGTTTAATGTACTTAATTAACGATATTTTAGACTTCAGCAAGATTGATGCAGGTAAGATTGAACTTGAAAGCACTGAATTTAACTTAAGCCAATTATTAGTAAATATTAAACAATCATTCATTTCAAAAGTAGAGGAAAAAGGCCTAAAATTTCACTTACAAATAGACTCTGAATTACCACAAATTTTAATCGGAGATCCAATTAGAGTAGCTCAAATCATTACCAATTTAATTAGCAATGCAATAAAGTTTACTGAAATTGGAAATATCTATCTTGAAGCAAAAGTAAAGGAGAATACTTCTGAAAGCACCATCATAAACTTTTGTATTAGCGATACAGGAATTGGTATACAGCCAGACAAAATACCATTCATATTTGAACATTTTATTCAAGCAAGTAGCGATACTACCCGCAAATACGGGGGTACTGGCTTAGGATTAGCTATTACCAAAAAGTTAATTGAACTATTTGATAGCCAAATTTCGGTTGAGAGTATTGTCGGGGTGGGAACAAAATTCTTTTTTGACTTAAGATTTATTAAAAGTGATCAAATAAATCTAATTATTGAACCTAAAAAGCAGCTCAAAATAGAACCTCTTACTGGTATTAAAATACTTCTAGTAGAAGATAATGACATAAATATATTTGTGGTTGTTCGTTTTTTAAAAAATTGGGACATTGTATATGATGTTGCCAAAAATGGTGCTATCGCGATAGACATGCATCACAAAAATAGGTATGATTTAATATTAATGGATTTGCAAATGCCAGTGATGGATGGATATGAAGCAACTATCGCTATTCGATTAAAAGATAAAAAAAACAAAAAGTAATGGAAGTGGGAATGAATGACTATATCACAAAACCATTTGACCCGGATGATCTTTATAAAAAGATTAAAGCTTGTCAACATTTAAAAGACCCTAAGCCTTTAAAATTATTTTAGTAGGGGGTTTTTAACTACTAATTATATACTTAGATATTATTGCTAAATTTGAAAATCAAAAAATCTATTGAAGAAATTAGTTTACATACTGTTTAGCGTTTTGCTTTTCATGGTACATCAAAGTTCGATAAAAGCACAACCATGTGTTGATTCACTTAGGATATCTCCCTATTATCCATGTCCAGATCCAACATTTTATCCCGTTTGTGGATGCAATGGAAAAACTTACCGAAATGATTGTGATGCAAAATATAAAAATGGTGTAAACTATTGGACGGCTGATGGTCCTTGCAGTGGTTTCGAATTTGATATTTTACCCACAATTGTAACCAACGAGAGTTTTTTAAACTTTGTATTGGTTCAAAATATAGATTTCCCAGCTACCTTAAATATTGTTGACACATACGGAAAAATAATGTACTACAGAACCTTACCACCACAAAAGCGAATTGAGTTGCAAATAAGTGAGTTTATAAGTTGGCAAGTTGGTGTTTACATTATGATCGTTTACAACGGAAAAGGTGCCTATCGTTATCAAAAATTTGTAAAAGTGGGCTATTAAAACTTTATTTGCACCTCATAATCAAGCAAAAAACAAGTTTATCAACTTTTTTAACATTTTGTTGTGAATTAATAAATCATCCCCTATTTTTGCCACCCCTAATTAAAAGAGAATAGTAGTGGATTCATTAAGTTACAAAACAATATCAGCTAATAAAGCAACAGTTACCAAAAATTGGTTCGTTGTTGATGCTGAAGGATTAACCTTGGGTAGATTTGCCAGCAAGGTAGCAAGTATGTTGCGCGGTAAGCACAAAGCTAGTTTTACACCACACGCTGACTGTGGAGATTGTATTATAGTTGTAAATGCAGATAAAGTTCGTTTGACAGGAAATAAATTATCAGAAAAAGAATATAGTTTCTATTCTGGTCACCCTGGAGGATTGCGTACCGAAACTGCTAAACAATTACTTAGCCGCAGACCAACTTATGTAGTTGAGCATGCAATTAAAGGGATGTTACCTAAAACCAAACTAGGTAGTGAAATGTTCCGTAATTTACATGTATATCAAGGTGCTGAACATCCGCATGGAGCACAACAACCAAAACCATTAACATTTTAATAAAGACAAATGGAAATCAATAACGCATTAGGAAGACGTAAAACCGCAATTGCCCGCGTATACTTAACAGCTGGTACGGGCCAGGTTACAATTAACAAAAAAGATATCAAGACGTATTTTGCATCTTTAACATTGCAAAATGCTGCTTTAAAGCCATTTGAAGTAACTAACACGATGGGTCAATTTGACGTAACTGTTCATGTTAATGGTGGTGGTACCGCTGGACAAGCAGGTGCTGTTAGTCTAGGAATTACCCGTGCATTGGTTAAATACAATGCTGAATTAAAACCTGCATTGAAAGCATCAGACCTTACAACTCGTGATCCACGTATGGTTGAGCGTAAAAAACCAGGTCAGAAAAAAGCTCGTAAGCGTTTCCAATTTGTTAAGCGTTAATATTTATTATAAAAAAAGATGTCTAGAATTAGTACAGAAGAATTGTTGGAAGCAGGTGTTCACTTTGGTCACCTTACTCGCAAATGGAATCCAAAAATGGCTCCGTATATTTTTATGGAGAAAAATGGTATTCACCTTATAGATTTACAAAAAACGGCTGTAAAGCTTGATGAAGCTTCACAAGCTATCAAAAATATAATCAAAAGTGGACGTAAAATAATGTTCGTAGCTACTAAAAAGCAAGCTAAAGAAATTATTGAAACAGAAGCAAAACGTGTAAATATGCCTTTCGTAACTGAGCGTTGGTTAGGTGGTATGTTAACAAACTTCCCTACTGTGCGTAAATCTATTAAGAAGTTACAAACGCTTGATAAAATGAGCACTGATGGAACCTACGTTAACATCAACAAAAAAGAGCGTTTGATGATTGAGCGCGAAAAAGAAAAATTACATAGACTTTTAGGTGGTATTTCTGATATGAATCGCTTACCTGCAGCTTTATTTATTGTTGACATCAAACGTGAACACATTGCAGTAGCAGAAGCGCATCGATTAAACATTCCTACTTTTGGTGTGGTTGATACTAACTCTGACCCTACTGTAGTAGATTACCCTATTCCAGCCAATGATGACGCAGCAAAATCAATTGCATTGATTGCTAAATACATTACAGATGCTATTCTGGAAGGAATGAGCGAACGTAAAAAAGAAAAAGAAGAGACTGATGCTGAAAAAGGAGTTATAGCTGAAGAAGCATAACAATCAAAAGCAAACAGTTTGATAAAAAGAGAATTTGAAACTTACATTCTGTAAACTTTCAAATTCTTTTTTTTTAATACAATATCAATTATAAAAAAATAATAATAAATTAACATGAGCATAACAGCAGCAGACGTAAATAAACTTCGCCAATTGACTGGTGCAGGAATGATGGATTGCAAAAAAGCCTTAACTGAAAGCAACGGAGACTTTGAGGCAGCCATTGACTATTTAAGAAAAAAAGGTGCAAAAGTATCAGCAGCAAGAGCTGATAGAGAGGCAAAAGAAGGTGCAGTAATTGCAAAAACTTCAGCTGATAAGAGATATGGAGTAATTATACAATTAAGCTGTGAGACTGATTTCGTTGCGAAAAACGAAGATTTCGTAAAATTTGCCAACCAAATAGCTGACTTAGCTTTGGCTAATAAACCAGAATCTGCAGAAGCATTAAAAGCCATTGAATTAGATGGTCTACCTTTATCTGACAAACTAATTGAGCAAGTGGGTAAAATAGGTGAGAAAATTGATGTAGTTAAATACGAATTGGTAGAAGGCGACAATATTGTTGCATACATTCATGGTGCTAATCGTTTAGGTGTTTTGGTATCATTAAATGCATCTCCTAGTGAAAATAACTTTGTAGCTGGTAAAGACGTAGCTATGCAAATTGCAGCTTTAAATCCAGTTGCAATTGATAAAGATGGCGTAGATGCTACAACTATTGAGCGCGAATTAGAAATTGCTAAAGAGCAAATTCGTGCAGAAGGAAAACCTGAAAACATGGTAGAAAAAATTGCTGAGGGGAAATTGGGTAAATTCTATAAAGAATCAACTTTACTTAACCAAGATTTTGTGAAAGATGGTAGCAAAACTGTTTCACAAATGTTAGATGGTGTTGAAAAAGGATTAACAGTAAAAGCTTTCAAAAGAGTAGCATTAGGATAATTCAACACAATATTGAATAAAAAAGCCCGAAACAATTGTTTTGGGCTTTTTTATTTTAGTCTGGTTAACTTTATCGTATTTCAAAGATCTCAACAAAATTGTCTTTCGATAGGTAAAGCCTATCTTTCTCTATACTACAATCGGAAATTGAAATACTATCAGGCAGCTGAATAGACTTTTGCAAAAGACCCTTTAGGTTATAGTCATATAGGACCTTGTTTTTACAGAAATATAAATCATCCCCTAATATCTTGAAATCAACAATCCCTTTAAGGGGAATGGTTTTAATGTAATTTGCAAACACATCAAATACCAAGATACCAAGAGCTGAGTCATTCACATATAATCTATCATTGTTATCATACATATAAGTAGGCATGATGGAATTAGCTTGCGTAAATTGCCTAACATTCGCACTTTGCAGTGTTGTGGAACCATCTTTACTTAATTTCTTAACTTGTAAATCCACTACATCAAAAACCCAAATACCATTATCAAAACTTCGTGCAATGCTTGAAGATTGACCAATACCATAATTGCTTAATTGTATATCACCACGAAAGGCAAGGTTGTTATCTAAAAAAACGATGCTGTTTAACTCTCTATAAAATACATATATCTCTAAAGGGTTACTTACATCAAGAGAGGTAATATTTCCAGAGTAATTATAGTTAAGAGTGCCTAAGAGCTTACCAGTTGAACTGTATTTATAAAGCTGGTTAGTTTTTGAAATGACATATACATTGCCCATCCGGTCAGATTGGATTTCTTTTGGTTCTACAGAAATAGTTGCAATTAAATTAAAAGTATTTGTCTGTCCTTTTGTATTATTTGTAATTGAAAGTATTAAGAATATAAAGAAGAAAACTAATCTAAATTTGCGAAAAGTTTTAATTAGCAAAAGAGCACATTCACTTATTTCAATAACTCTCATCCTTCAAAGGTTTTCAATTCCATTTTATGTCCATCAAAAACTGCGTATGAATTGTATCCAATCCAATCACCTAAATTGATATATTTCGAATATGCATTTAAGTCATAGATCATAGGTAAATGTCTGTGTCCAAATACAAAAAAATCAATGTTTTCCAACTCTAATACGGAGCGGCAATGTTGAATCAAATGTTCCTTTTCTTCATAAAAAGTAAAGTTGCCATCGAAGGTTTTCTCTTTGCTTTTCTGACTAAACCAATTGGCAGTTCCTATCCCAATATTAGGATGCAAAAAGGCAAACAATCTTTGAAAAAAGTAATTGCGATAAACACCTAAAATAAATTTGAATTTCCATTGATTAGGACCGAGTCCATCGCCATGTCCAATGTAAAATTTCTTACCCGAAAACTCTTTGATAATTGGCTTACTTAAAATCTTGACACCTAACTCTTCTTCAAAATATCCAAATTGCCATAAATCATGGTTGCCATGAAAAAAATAGACAGGAATTCCCGAGTCTACAAATTCTGCAAACTTTGCCTGAATACGAACAAATCCCTTTGGAACAACTGTTTTATACTCAAACCAAAAATCAAAAATATCTCCAACAATATAAAGTTCGGCACAATTGCTTTTAATGCTTTCTAACCACCTAATAATTCGCTTCTCACGGTTTAGACTAATTACCTTATCAGGAATGCCTAAATGAAAATCAGAAGCGAAATAAATATGTTTAGCAGGAGCTGTCAAATTAGTCTTTTTTACTATCGTCAATTAAAAACAAAATCATTTCATTGGGACCTTGAGCTCCAATGACAACATTGCTTTGATCAATTGGTCTATCTGTTGGAATATCTGTTGTTCTGCTGGGACCTGATATAAAACTCAGCATAGATGGACTGTTTCTACCATAATTATTTCGAATAATGGTAAAGGCATCCTTAACATCAGAAACCACTTGGGATTTATAGGCCACAACAATGTGAACGGGAGGCCAAATAGTGAGCACACGCGAATTTTTAGCAGAACTAACCAACACAGAGCCAGAACGAGCGATAGCAGCCTCGCAGCTAGTAATGGAAGCTTGTATTTTCTCTAATTGCTCTTTACGCTCAACAAATGGAATAGTTACATCTTTCAATTTTTTTTGCAAGTCGTCTTCCCAGCAAAACATAAACTTCCATCTACGCTGCTCTATAAGGATAAGAAGTTTATCTATAAAATCAAACTGGTTATCACAAGCAATGAACAATCCATCATGGCTGGTAAAATTGCGAGCAAAACTCTCTACTAAGCTTTCATTATTGGGCAAAGGAGCAAATACATTGCTTTCTAAATCAATGTTTAAATAAGGGTTTTTTTGCTTAAAATTTAGAGCAAGCCTTACTTTTTTAAGTATCTTTTCTTTGCTAGTTATTTGATCCACTCAATCGCAATGTAAAAAAGAAAGCCATAGATTACAAAATGATTTGTAATCTATGGCTAAATATAAAATTTACTTCTTAAGAAGCTATGTCAGAATCAGTATTTGTTACTGCTTCTTGGGTTTCTGATAGTGCTTTAGATTCAGCCATTTTAGCCTCCTCCTCTAATCTGTACTGCTCTTCCATGCCAGCAACCTCGTGGTTCTTTATTTCATAGGGACGTTTGCCTAATATTTCTTCCAAATCTTGTTGGAAAAGGATTTCCTTTTTAAGTAAAATTTGAGCCAATTTTTCTAATAAATCGCGCTTCTCAATTAAAAGTTGCTTTGTTTTTTGGTAACAATTTTCAATGAATAATCTAACTTCATTGTCAATCATCTCAGCTGTTTTATCGCTATAAGGTTTCGTAAAACCATATTCGTTATTTGGATCGTTGAAGCTAACGTTTCCTACTTTGGCATTCATACCGTAGATGGTAACCATAGCGTAACTCATACGCGTTACACGCTCCAAATCGTTTTGTGCACCTGTAGAAATTCTACCAAAAATGATATCCTCTGCTACCCTACCGCCAAGCGTCATCATCATCATATTGGTTAGTTGCTCGATGGTATACAAATATTGATCTTTAGGTAAATATTGCGCATAACCAAGAGCAGCCACACCTCTAGGTACGATGGATACTTTAACTAACGGATCAACATGTTCTAGGAACCAACCTGCAATAGCATGACCACTTTCATGGTAAGCAATAATTTCTTTTTCCTCTGGTGAAATAATTTTATTCTTCTTTTCCAATCCACCTATCACGCGATCAATAGCATCCTGAAAATCCTGCATATCCACCTTGTCTTTATTCTTTCGTGCTGCTATTAAGGCCGCTTCGTTACAAACGTTCATAATTTCTGCACCAGCAAAACCGGCAGTTTGAGTGGCTAATTTTTTCTCGTCTACTGAACCTTCATCCGTTTTGATCGGTTTTAGATGCACCTTAAAAATAGCTGCACGTCCTTTCAAATCAGGTTTATCAATAGATATTTGCCTATCAAACCTACCTGGACGCATTAATGCAGAATCTAAAATATCTGGTAATTACCCCAATATCGGTGGCAAATCCATCCATTTCAGTCAATAATTGGTTTAATGTATTTTCTCTTTCATCATTGCCTCCTTGTATAGCACCTTTTCCACGAGCACGTCCTACTGCATCAATTTCGTCAATAAAGATGATACATGGGGCTTTTTCTTTTGCCTGACGGAACAAATCACGCACACGGCTAGCACCCACTCCTACGAACATCTCTACAAAATCAGAACCTGACAAAGAGAAGAAAGGAACACCGGCTTCACCTGCAACTGCTTTTGCTAGCAATGTTTTTCCGGTACCTGGAGGGCCAATTAATAAAGCACCTTTAGGTATTTTACCTCCCAGTGTTGTATATTTTTTAGGGTTTTTGAGAAAGTCCACAATTTCCATTACTTCCACTTTTGCTTCATCTAATCCTGCAACATCTTTGAAAGTAATTTTCACATTGGCTTCTTTATCGAACAATTGAGCTCTTGATTTACCTATGTTAAATATTTGTCCTCCACCAGACCCACCTGATCCACCGCCCATTCTGCGCATGAAGAACATCCAAACCCCAATCAATAATACAAAAGGTAAAATACTTATTAGAATATCGCTGAAATAATTTCTTTGGGTAATGTACTCCACAGAAACCCTTTCATTTTCAGGAAATGTCTTTTCTGATTCACGCAAATCATCCGCAAATTGTTGAACATCTCCAATTTCGAAATAATAATGAGGACCTATTTCGTCACCAAAAATACCTCGGTCTTTAAGTCCTTTGTATTTTTCATTTTTTAGTGCCTCTTTTTTGAGATAAATCTCAGCACGCTCTTTGTTAACCACAGTGATTTTTTGCACATCATGGCTGAGTAGCATATCATTTTTCACATCAAACCAAGTGGTTTTAATGGCTACATCATGGGGCATAAACTGTATGGCCAAAAATGCCACTGCTACAATTCCATAAATCCAATAAAAATTGAACTTTGGCAAATTAGGGCCTTTGGGTTTACGATTTTTATTCTGTTTCTCTTCAGGCAATAAGTCGTTAGAGTTTATATTATTATTTGCCATTTATATTGTTTAGTGTTTATATTATTGTTAAGTCTCAAATCTACAAATTGTTTCTGTATCTTAAATACTAATTTGTGATGGTTTGAGTGATTTGTAAATCCAAAGGTCTTTTAAAGGGATGATCCATTTAGCATCAAACTCATGTTTATTGGTAATAGTATTGTTGAAGGATTTTGTTAATTCATTAATTTTACCTTCATTATAAAGACTTTGCAATTCAGATTTATTAACTGAAGCAACGCTTCCATCCTCCCATAATAGTTGCACTTTCAATCTGTCAAAAAAATTGAGTTCATATTTTTTTTCCAATTGTTTGACAAATTGAAAAGATTTGTCAATGCTACAGCCGCCTACTTCATTCATAGTTTCGTCTACCATAAAAACGATAAAGGTACTATACAACACATCCGCTTCAGCCTTAACAGGATTTTGGTGAGAAATCCATTCAGCAGCAAATTGCTTTGCTTCCGATTTGATTTGATAACAAATTGATGAACATAAAGGTTTATCTGAAGCATACACCCAAACACGTGAATGTGCTGGCAATTGATGTAAAGTACTCATGTGACTCGAAATTACCAAAAATTAAGCCATTGACAGAATGGCACTCATATTTGGAAGTAAAAAAATATTTAGTCCGATTATTGGTCGGTTGATTTTTCTTTTTTGGATTTAAAGAAACTCAATCCTAAAATAATAATCAAAGAACCATACAGTATGGCTGAACTAGCTAAAGCAATTTTTTCACCCAAAACAATTGTTTTAGGCTCAAACTTAAATTCGATGGTATGTTTTCCAGCAGGCACTGCCATTGCTCTTAATACATAATCTGCTCGGAAGTGAGAGACTGACTGACCATCGATATAAGCATCCCAACCTTTGTCGTAATATATCTCAGAAAATATTGCCAATTGAGCGCTGCTTGCATTACTTTGATAGGCAAGCTTATTAGGCGCATAGCTAGTAAGAACAATACTTGCCGCAGTGTCATACTGTATAGTTAAACCTTTAACCTCAGACTCAAATCTCTTATCTATGATGGCTATTTGCTTTGATTTAAAGCCTGCATTAGGGTTAGACCTATCTTCATTTAAAGCCACTATTTCTTCGTCTGCATTGTTAACGATTTTATAGTCCTTTACAAACCAAGCATTACCATTGGTAAATGGATTTTGCTGAACGTATTTTTGGTTGCTGCTATCTGCTACTATGAAATATTTCACGTTAAGCATATTAACACACTCCATATTGTTTCTGCCCAATTGCCATTCAATCAACTCTTGGTACCTGCGCATTTTGGCACCATGATACCCTCCAATAGATTTGTGGTAATAGGCCGTAATGGCATCTTTATCAAAATCAGTAGTGGTATTAAAAACCCTGTAATGTGGGTCTTTATCTTGTAAGATTACTTCGTCATAAGGTGTTTTAGCAACTGCAGCTTCTGCTTTTTTCTTTTCAAAATCACCATCATTTAAATAACGCTTATCAACTTGCCACAAATCAATTGTAACAATTAGACCAAGTGCTATTATAAAATATTCCTTTTTCAATTTTTCGCCTAATGAATACCAAATTAAACCAAAAGCTGCTGCTATAAATAAAAGAGAGCGCATGGCATCTATTCGCAACATACTTTCTCTATCCTTTACGAGTGCATCAACCAAAGCTGGGAAATTTTGTCTCATTCTCTCATCACTTAAAGAAGTAAAATCGAAGAACATTCCTGGTATGATGGCAAAAACCAAACAAATTCCGCCTACCACATACATTGAATATTTCAAGGCTTTCAAGATGTCTTCCTTTTTTCTAGTTCCATTGCTCGCATCTCTTATGGCAAGAATGGCTAGGAGAGGGAACATTACTTGGGCTATACAAAGAATGAAGGTAACTGAACGGAACTTATTGTATAACGGAAAATAATTAAAAAATAAATCAGTAAAAGTCATGAAATTCTTACCCATTGATAAGAATATAGCTATCATGGCTACAGCGAAAATCCACCATTTCTCAGACCCTTTTAATAAAAACATACCAAATACAAATAGAAAGACAATGATGCTGCCATAATATATAGGACCGGCTGTAAAAGGTTGATCACCCCAATATACAGGCAATTGTTTTATTGCCTCTTTTGGATTAGGAATTCCATTTTCTTTAAGAACCTTATATGATTCACTTGAAGTTGATAATTCACCGCTTGAAGCTCCACCATAAAAATTAGCAATCATTAAGGTAAATGGTTCGGCCACTCCATTGCTCCAACTTAAAGCATAATCTTTATCTAATCCATCTGATGAATTGGCAGAATTACTTTCGCCACCAACAGTTTTGGTTAATTCTGATTTAGCTCTAATACTGTATTTTCCATATTCTTCGGTGGCAAGCAAACCTGTAATATTTGTTCCAATGCCAATAGCAGCAGCAATAGCCAAATACAAACCACAAATTAATAAATGAGGTAATTTTCCTGATTTTATTGCAATAATAAATTCAGTTATGACCCAAGCCAGAATTATAAAAATAAGATAATAGGTTATCTGCACATGGCCTGCAGCCAATTCAAAAGATACTGCAATACCAGTTAATGCTGCACCTAGCAGTCTATTTTTCCTAAGACAAATATTAATTCCAGCCATTACGAGCGGTATAAAAGCGATAGCATTTCCTTTGGTTATATGCCCAGCATCTAAATTTATAAAATTAAAGCTGGATAAAGCAAATGCTAAGGAGCCCACAATGGCCAACATTGGGGCAACATCAAAGCTAATTAACAGTATATAAAAACAGATATAAAGTAAAAAGATGGTATCCGCAGGATTTTTGAGCACGCTAGATAAATAGAAGCTAATGTTAGCGGTAAAATTTCCTTTGTAAGATGCTCCAATCAAATAGGTTGGCATACCCCCAAAAATACTATTGGTCCAAAAAGTTCTTTCTCCGGTGCGTTGCTCAAAATCGGCAATCTCTTGGTAAGTTGCCTTCCATTGCAGCACATCATATTGCTTAAGAACTTTCCCGCCCAACATAGGCATAAAATAAACTGCAATTACAATTAATATGGCGCCTAAAGCTATTAAATGTGGAGTGGCTTTTTTGATGAATGAATTGTTCATTGAATTTGATTTAAAATTGGTGTAATTTATAAAATTTTACCATCCAAAGCAGAAGGCAATAAATTTATCGAAACTAAATAATACATAAACGGAAGTCCTAATTAGCAGACTAAAGTTCCAACGTCTTCACCCTCACAAACACGGAGGAAATTACCTTCTTTGTTCATATCAAAAACAACAATAGGTAAGTTGTTTTCTTGGCATAACGTTATGGCTGTTAAATCCATCACATTTAATCCTCTTTCATATACTTCAGAAAAACTAATTTTATCAAAGCGTCTAGCATTTGGGTCTTTCTCTGGATCAGCGGTGTAAATACC
Organism: Bacteroidota bacterium; assembly: GCA_010027395.1. Classification (GTDB taxonomy): domain Bacteria; phylum Bacteroidota; class Bacteroidia; order UKL13-3; family UKL13-3; genus RGVD01. The sequence goes on along the minus strand of RGVD01000001.1, from coordinate 23,257 downwards.
ATCTACACGAGTGCCTTTTAAAACCAAATCCGCTTCTATCTCTACAGCGCGCAACGAAGCGGCTGAATCTGTTGTAAAATAAGGATTTCCTGTACCTGCTCCAAAAATAACAATTCGACCTTTTTCCAAATGTCTCATGGCACGCCTTCTAATAAATGGTTCACATATTTGCTCCATTTTAATGGCAGAAAGCAAACGTGTTTTCATACCATATTTTTCAAAAGCACCTTGAAGTGCCATGGCGTTAATAACAGTGGCAAGCATACCCATATAATCTCCTTGGGCCCTATCCACTATGCCACCACTTACACCTTGAACTCCTCTGAAAATATTTCCACCACCTATAACAACTGCTACTTGCACCCCTTGGTCTATTACCTTTTTTACATCCCTCGCATATTGCTCAAGAATTTTCGGGTCGATACCATAGCTTTTTTCACCCATAAGGGCTTCACCACTAAGTTTAAGAAGCACGCGTTTATATTTCATAAAAATAAATTTTGATGTGCAAGTATATTAAAAAGCAAGCATTACCAAACAAAAGAAGCCATATCTTTTTACAGATATGGCTTCTCAATGTAGTTTAAATCGTACTATCTAAGTAGGGTAATCGAACCACTATACTGATAAGTTTTACCACTAAAGCTGGTTGCATTTACTTGATAAATATAAGCATCTTGTGGGCACATGTCTGTATTGTTGTTCGAAATTGTTCCATTCCAACCCACATTTACATCTCTTGTTTCGAAAACTTTCTGTCCCCAACGATTAAAAACAAAAATCTCTATACTTTCGAAACCGTCAGCCACCACTTTAAACGACCTGTTACAATCTCCAGAACAATTTGGATCATTTAAGGTTGAACTTGGAGAAAACACAGTTGGCACAAACACTGTAATATCAGGATTAATTCTAATCTCATCACTTACAGTATCACTACAACCTTTGTCACTGGTTGCACGAAGATAAACTCTAATCGCAGATAACTCTGGAGCAAATTTTACATTTTGAGGACTAATTTCAGTTGATGTTCTAGGCAATTTTGTACTAGGGTCATTTCCTAAATTCCATAAATAAGTTAATGGCGAACCAAATGAAGTGCTATTGTTGAAATTGAAACGAGGATTAGCAATTGTTCTAACCCTTGGCATTGGCTCAAACTGCGGCAATGGTGTTGCATAAGCTTCCACAGTCTGAGAAGTGGCAGTGTCTACACAACCTTTTTCACTACTTACTATAAGAAACACTTTATGATTACCAGCTGTAGTGTAGGTTTGCGTTAAGGAAGAATTCACGTAAATATCAGTAGGCGTGTTCATTGAAGCGTCCAAATTTCCATCAATATACCAGAAATATTGGGTATTATTTAATCCCGGATCGCCTGCTTGATAAACAGGTTTTAATACAAGATTTTGTCTAGGATTAACACATCCTGAACAACTTGTACATATAAAACTTGCTTTTGGTTTTGGATTAATCGTAACAGTAGCAGCATCAGTGGCCGCGGCACATTCTCTATTAGGAAGAGAAATGGTACTATTGGCAGTAAAAGTAATGCCTCCTTGAGCTATATCATCTGGCGTAATTGTGTAAGTAGTATTTGGAGCCTTATCATCAGCAATAGTTCCTGTACCATTTGTATTCCATTCCATTCCATAAGGCAAGCGAGGTATAAACTGAGTTGTAAGGTTCAATTTTGTATCATAAGAACAAACTGAAATATCATCGAAAATGGTGATTTGAGGTGGGGCTTGCACATCAATGGTAAGAGAATCAGAATTTATACAGCCAAGACTGTTTGCATAGGTGTACCTGAACTTATAAGTTGTCTCCTTCACTTCAGGGTCAGACATATTAAATTCCATTTGGGTTTTAGATGCATCTAATGAAAGTGAAGATAATAAGATAGGTATAGGTTTATTCACATCTTCACCTGTATAAGTTCCAACAGAGGTTCCTCCCGAATAACTTGCAGGAGTTGGTTGCATATCAATTAAAACTTTTCCTTCTGATTGACAAACTATATTTTGTGCTGGATCATTCAATGATAATTTTACTTGAGGAGGACCGTTTACCGTAATATTGGCGCTAGTGGTGGCTATACAACCTGTTGATACATCAGTATAATTTAGTTTGTAAGTAGCTTGGGCACCAACAGCAACCACAATATCCGAACTTCTTGGATCAAACATATTGGAATCCGGAGCAAGTATGGCCTTTAGTTTTTGATTAGGCGGAGCAAAAGACCATTTGGTTGTGGTTGGGTCGAGAGCTTCAGTTTTTGCATTAAATTGTACATTTAAATTAATTGGCAAATCACTTTTACAAACTGGTTTGCCCGCAGAAACAGATACTTTAGGTGTTTTTACTACTTCAAAAATAATAGTATCCTTACATGGACAACCATCTGCTGGGCCTGCCACAGCTGGACCCACTGAAGCTGGTAATTGCACAACATAACCTGAAGGACTTTCATATAACTTAGTAAACTCATAGGTAATAATATTGGTATCTTTAGGATTTGCTTTTCTAACATCAGCCCTTTGAGGATTGAAGAAATACTCATTAATAGTACCAATTACTTTTATACCATTAATTACCGAATCAATTCCTCTGCCATACCACCTGTCTTCAAATTTTGCATCTATATTAAAAGGAGCAGACATTGGTCGTAATGAAAATGGTTTATCGTAATCGCAAATGATTTTTTGAGGCCCTACTGTAACAATAGGTGCTGGAAAAATAGCCACTAACATTTTACCGGCTACCGTACAACCAAATGTATCGTAAGCCAATAAATCTATATAATCACCATAAGCGGTATTTGTGCTAGGTGGTGTTGGTATTTTTGAAACATTAAATTGATTTCCAGAGATAGCAGCAGGAAAGAGCGGGTAACTCCAAACAACATTACCAATAAACTTATTTGATGAAGTTATTTTTGGGAAATAAACACTAGGAACATTGTTACAAATGGTATAAGGTGTTATAGGGTTTAATATAGGCTGTGCCGATATCTCAGCGGTTATGGTATCGCTAGCAGGACATGCCACACCAGCAAAAACAGTATTGCTTGAAATAACATATTTCTTTTTACCCAAAACATTGGTAGGTATCGTAAAGCTTGTAGTAGTTGAAAGCGTAACAGAAGGTGTATTTACCTCATACCACCTGATATTTGAAACAGTTGCACCCACAGGAACCACAGCCTCCATAACAAGTGGTGGATCATTTAAACATGCGTTTTGACCAGCTCCACCTTTTATTGGAAAACTATTTACATCCAAGGTGGTTTTATCCACTACTTTACAGCCAAAGGCATCTGTTTTAATTAACATAAAATCACCCGAATCTTTGTAGGTTACAGGTAAACTATTGGCTGAAACTGGTGTTTTTGAAGGTGTAAAAGGAAAAGTATCTCTCACCCCTCCTATTTTTACATATTTATACCACTTATAAAAAGAATTTGCTGGTGTAGTTTTGTTTGCACCATCTGCCCAAAAAGTGGTATCTGTTGATTGACAAATACGAATCTCAGGAAATAAATCCTTAGATGGCAATGGCTTGGTAGCTATTGTAAAAAAGGCTGAATCAACACAATTTTGAGTAGGTTCAGTAATTTTCACCATATAACTGGTATTGTACGGTGGGTTAGAAGAGGTAGGAGGTGTAATGGTGGCTGTTGAATCAAAACTTTTACCTCGAACAGATGTATAAGTTGTTCCAACCAATTGGAAATATTCAAACCTATTGGCACCTGGCAAACCAAAATGTCCATTAGAGTTAACCTTTACTGAAGAACCAAAACAATTATAAGCTGCAGCAGGTGGATCAACACTAACAGGGTCTGGCACGGTTACTACAAAAGGGATTTTATCATTAGGGCAGCCAGAAGGCGCTGGTGGTGGCATAGATGATAATCGCATGTATACATTATACTTTCCACCTTTTTTAAAGGTGGTAGTCATCGTAAATTTGTTACTAGCATCAGGCATTTTCTCTACATAATTTCCTGAACCCGGATCAGTTTCTACATACCACCTTGTGTATGCATCATTAAGTGTTACATTGGCTGTGGCTGGGGTTACGGTATATTTGAAACGATAAGTACCGCATTTAAAATAATCTACTGCAATGGTAGCATCAGGTGTTTGATTTACTGTAATAGCAAAGGTTTTAAAGGTTCGCGCTGGCACAGGACATGCTCTATCTCTGGCTGAAACCGAAAAATAGTATGGCCTCATGGTAGGCGTATAAGCGGTTACATTGGGTGTCCAACAAAATTTCCATCTATCGTATTTAATTACCCCAATATGATCGTTTGAGTTTGGATATACATAGCGAGGATAGGTGGGTTGAAAGGTTGCAATTCCATTGTTCACAATATTGGATGGCGAATTCCAAGCCATATCCGTGGTATCTTGCGTTTCTTCATCATCTCTGGCTTCAATAATAAAACACAATTGACTTTTAGCACAAACAGACCAACTTATCTTAGGCGAATAATTACCAGGTATAGGGTTTGGCGTAGGCACTGTGGTAACGTTTTTAGAATCAATAAACTCCCCTGTTTCTTTATATGTTATAAATTTGGGTGGGTTGTTTGGAGGGCAATCAGCTTTACAATAAAACTGTATATCCCTTCGGGTTACCCCTACTTTATAAGGAGCACCTCCTGGCAAATATTTCCATTGGGTTACCTCGATTACAAAGTTAGATACAAAATTTTGAACTGGCATGAAACGCACATCACCCGTTACAGGATCTATGTTTAAACCAAATGGTGGTGGTTGATTAATAAGAGGTGCACCACTGTACGGAAATGGATAGGTTGTGGCATTAAATGGAGTTTTATAAGGAGCAGAGGTATTGGCTGCTGTTTGGGATGATCCAAAGGCATAACTTAATGAATCTCCATCTGGATCGACAGCACCTAAGTTATACGTAAATTCTTGACCAGCGCAAACCAATGCCACAGGGTCGTTGGTAAAGGTTGGGGCAGAGCTACACACACATCTATTAATGGTGGCACCCACAAAATAAGATAAACTGCTTGGGTTTTGAAGATTGGTAATGGCATTGTTACGGCAGCAATCGCTCCATCCAACTGTAACATTACAGCAAGAAGCAGGTGCTACCGAATTAAGGTTAACCGTACCCGTAAAGGTATACACCTCAATACCGGGCGTATAAGAACCCGGTGTACGCGTGCCACAATTGGTACAAATGGTGGTTGCTGATCGACATAATTGAATTACATCAAATCCACTCACATTGCTAGGCTGCACTGTCATGGTAATATTTCCAAAGCTTACACCTGCGCACGAAGGATCTGCACCTGTGACGGAAACACCTATCAAGCTACAACCAGCCATACCCGGGCAATTACACATAGGAATACCTTGGCAGTCACGATAAACTTTAAAAGTTATTCTATATTGTCCACCGCCTAAGCATTCATAACTCATGTCACCACCTGTTAAATGGGATGCATTGGCTTTAGGCATTGCCAAGAAAAAAGGCAATAGTAAAAGCAATTTTATAAGATGCTTTTGCATATAGCTTATGTATTTGTTTTTCATAATAATGATTTTTTATGATTCAAAAATAGGTATTGGATTTCTAAATTTTTTCTTAATGCCCCTTTTTATGAAAGTTTTAATAGAATTTGGTTGTTAATTCTTGAACAAAAAAAAAGCTTTCTGAAACAGAAAGCTTTTAAATATATAAAAATGAGCTGATTACGCTTTTTTCTTTGATGATTTTTTTGCAACCACAGTACCCACTTTTTTTAACACTTTAGCCAATTTTGATTTTTGGTTAGAGGCTTTATTTTTGTGAATAACATTCTTTTTTGCTAATTTGTCTAACATAGAAGAAACCTCAACATATAATTTTTCTGCTTCAGGCTTCTCAGTTGAAGTTCTAAGTCTTTTAATTAATGTACGAGTTGTTTTAGCTTGGTAACGATTGCGCAAACGCTTAGCTGCGTTGCTTCTAATTCTTTTAATTGATGATTTATGGTTTGCCATTTCTAAATAATTTACGCTATAAAAATTTCAATAGGGCTGCAAATATATGCCATGAAGTGTAATAATCAAATCTTTTCAACAATTTGTTAAAATATTGTATTAGACTGCAAAACTTTCGCCACAGCTACAAGTACGTGAAGCATTGGGGTTATTGAAGGTGAAGCCTTTTCCATTCAATCCATCAGAAAAGTCCAATTCAGTTCCAAATAGGTATAAAACACTTCTCTTATCAGTAACCACTTTTACGCCAACATCCCCAAAAACCTCATCTCCAGGCTTGTCTTGGTTATCAAAATCTAATTTATAAGATAAGCCAGAGCATCCTCCACTTTCAACCCATACCCTTAAAAAATAATTTTCATCAAAATGAGATTCGCTTTTTAATTCGGCTATACGGTTCTTTGCTTTTTCGCTTATGGTTAACATGATTTGAATATCTTATTTGTTTGCAAAACTAACTGATTAATATGTTAAATCACAAACTCAATACCGAGAATGTTTTGTGGACTATTTGTCACAACCGTTAATATATCAGGGTAGCGGAAATCATTTTGTGATCACTAAAGTTGAGCTTTTGAGGTTTGTAATTAAAAACTTGAAAAGCTTTGTCACACAGAATATAGTCAATTCTAAAATTGGGCATTTTACCAATATAAGTGGGGCTTACACCCGAACCAGATTCTACAAATGCATCTTTTTTATCGCCTCGCAGCATGTTATATGAATAGCTTGTGGGAGAGTCATTAAAATCGCCACAAATGATAACTTTATATGGCGAGTAATCAATAAAATTCTTAATGATGTCAACTTGTTTGGAGCGAGAAACGAAAGCGTATTTAAGTCGAGCAAATATCCCTTTTACACTTGTAAAATCTACCTTAGATTGGTTATCACCATTTTTTAATTCAGATATGGTTTCAAAGTCCTTTTGCTGAAAGCTAATACTTTTCAGATGTGTATTAACTACCCTTATGGTGTCTTTATCGGTTACCAAATCACAATAAATAGTGCAATTACCACCTGCATTTACCCTCTCAACAAGCCCGCTTTCAAGAATTTTGTATTTAGTGAAAATGGAGACACTGTAGCCAGTTGGATTTGAGTCGTTATCATTTACATTTACTTTGTAGAGATGTTTATATTCTTTGAATAACTGCTTGTACATTTTGGTATCTACATCCGTTTTAATGTCTACAAACTCTTGGAAACACATAATATCTGGATTTAAGTCTCGAAGCACATTAAAAAATACTGAGCTATCGTAAATATTATCGGACTCGTATACCCCAAAATTATGGGTATTAAAGGAAATAATATTTATCCTATTATTTTTTTGCTCAGTCTTTTTGGTTCCAAACTGAATAAAATGATATATGTGAAAAGAGCCTAGCAGCAATACGGCTATGGCATACCAAATTCTAATATCCCATTGAAGCAACCAATAAAATACAAAGCAAAAATTGATAATAAAAATCAGGGGAAAGGCCAAACCTAAAAATGCTATTGGCCATAAAACAGCTGGGCTAATATAAGGTGCCAAGTAAGAACCTAATAGTGCAAGCAATGCAAAAACATTGATTATAAAAACTATATGATTGATATACTTCATATTGATAACTCTAATCTTTGCTTGCTTTAAATAATGTTTCCTTTTCGGCTTGCGACAAACTCTCGTAACCTGATTTTGAAATTTTATCCAAAATCACATCCACATCCACCTGACTTGGCCTAACATTGCTTGCAGTTTTCATAAAAGTGGTTTTATGTTGGATTTTGATTTTGGGTTTAGTAGTAAACACATTTAATATTCCATCAAACAAGGCATCCAATCTATGAGATAGATTGTTATTGGCATATATCAATTTGATGAACAAATAACCAAATAAAGCACCACCCAAATGTGCAATGTGCCCACCGGCATTTCCTTGAGGTATGCTAATTAAATCAAGCAAAACACTAATTAAGGCGATGTATTTTAGCTTTACATTTCCAAAAAAAAGTAACTGGAAATTATAGTCGGGAAGCAAAGTAGCTGCTGCACAAACCACAGCAAGCACACCTGCTGAAGCGCCTAGGGCAAATGAATATGAAACATTGGCAGCAAAAACAGGCATTAGGTTATAGGCCAGCAAATAGAGTAAACCTCCTGAAATGCCACCTAAGAAATACGCTTGATAAGTTTTTGTATTGCCCAAGTATTCTTGAAGTAAACTTCCAATCCAATATAGCCAAAGCATGTTAAACAAAATATGCATAAAGCCATCATGAAGGAACATGTATGTGAGAATGCTCCAAGGGTGAAATATAAGTTTTGAGAGATTTGATGGAAGTACGAAATAGCTAACAATGTCAGAAAAGATAGACTGATTAAATAAAAAACCTAGAACTGATAGAACAGAAAAGAACAAAAAAACAAAAACATTCAAAAAAATAATGCGCGTTATGGCATTGTTTTGTTGAAAGCGGAATTTTATCTCGTCTAATATTGACATATTGAATATTTGGTTGCAAAATAATATTTAGCCAGATGTTTAGCACCTGCGAGGTTAATTTTTATCAAATTACGACTATAAATGAGCCCTTTAGTTAATTAACGTAAATATTAAACAAAAGGGTTTGATGCCTATATTTATTGTTTTAGGTTTGCAAACTTCAAAACATTACACAATTTGTTTTGAATGAATATTTATATGAAAATAGGAATTGTTTGTTATCCAACCTATGGGGGAAGCGGAGTGGTAGCCACAGAACTAGGCAAAGCATTAGCAATGCGAGGTCATGATGTGCATTTTATCACCTATAAGCAACCTGCCCGCTTAGATTTTTTTACAGGAAATATTTTTTACCATGAGGTCTATGTATCAAGTTATCCATTATTCGATTTCCCTCCATATGAAACAGCGCTTACGAGTCGTTTGGTAGATGTTGTAAAATTTGAAAAACTGGATTTGCTGCATGTACATTATGCCATTCCGCATGCTTCGGCAGCTATCATGGCCAAGCAAATATTGGCTAGTGAAGGCATATATATTCCCGTTATTACTACTCTGCATGGCACAGACATTACTTTGGTTGGAAAAGACCCTTCCTTTACACCTGTTGTAACATACTCTATCAATCAATCTGATGCGGTTACATCAGTTTCAGATTCTTTAAAGCAAGATACCTATAGCCATTTTAATACCCAAAAGCACATTGAAGTAATACCCAATTTTATTGATATTACTCGTTTTAGCAAGCAAGACCGCGAGCACTTTAAAAAAGCCATTGCCCCTAATGGTGAAATGTTAATTGTTCACACATCCAATTTCAGAAAAGTAAAAAGAGTAGATGATGTAGTGAAAACATTTGCTAAAATTAAGGAGAAGATACCAGCAAAATTGCTTCTTGTGGGCGATGGTCCTGAACGAAGTACCATTGAGATTCTTTGCCGCGATCTTAACCTTGGCAATAGCATCAGTTTTTTAGGAAAACAAAACCCTGTTGAAGAAATATTGTCTATTTGTGATTTATTTCTTTTACCAAGCGAAACGGAAAGTTTTGGTTTGGCAGCCTTAGAGGCTATGGCCTGCGAGGTTCCTGTTGTATCAAGCAATGCTGGAGGTATTCCTGAATTAAACGTAGAGGGTGTTACAGGATTTTTGTGCAACGTAGGTGATGTATGCACTATGGCTGAGAAAGCTATTTATATTTTAGAGAACAATGAAAGACTCCAACAATTTAAAAAGGCAGCATTGACAAGGGCTGAGGAATTTGATATTAATAATATCGTACCTAAATATGAGAATTTTTACTTACAAGTTTTACAAGCTGCAGCAAACTAAACAGATATAAAATGAATCCATTGCAAACAAGAATAGGCATTCTAGGGGGCGGTCAATTAGGCCGCATGATGATTGAGGAAAGTTTAAGACTTAACTTAACCTTTAATATACTCGAAAACGATCCAAATTGCCCTTGTGCAAATATTTGTGATAAACTAATCGTGGGCAGTTTGCAGGATGAAGCAGCTATTAGAAAGTTAGCCGAAATTTCGGATGTAATCAGTTATGAAATTGAACATGTAAATACAGAAGTCCTTTTGAAGCTTGAATCAGAAGGTAAAACCATAATCCCTTCACCCAAAGTGCTTCAAATCATTCAGGATAAAGGCTTACAAAAGCAATTTTATCTTGATAACAATATTCCTACAAGTTCATTTGTATTGGTTAATAATAAAAATGAATGGGCAAATGCATTAGGACAAATAAAATCTGAAAAGTTTGCTGCTAAAACTCGTAAAGATGGCTACGATGGGAAAGGTGTAATGTTGCTTAATAAATCTACTATTTTAGCGGACTTAAATTCAATACCTTTTGAGCAAGCTTGTGTGCTTGAAGAATTTATTCCCTGCCAAAAAGAGTTATCAGTGATTGTGGCCAGAGACAGAAATGGAAATACACTTTGCTACCCATCCGTAGAAATGGAATTTGACCCTGTGGCTAATTTGGTTACTTTTCTTTTATGCCCCAAAGGCAGAGGAAATTGCTATTCATGCTGTAAATGCTTTGGGTGGTATTGGCATTTTTGCTGTTGAAATGTTTCTATCCAATGATAATCAAATTTTAGTAAACGAAATTGCACCAAGGGCGCACAATAGCGGCCACCATAGCATTGAGGCTTGCTACACATCGCAGTTTGAACAATTGGCAAGGATACTTGCCAATATTCCATTAGGTAGCACCAAATCGATTAAGCCTGCTGTCATGATAAACCTATTAGGCGCTGATGATTTTTCAGGATCTTATCAACTAGAAGGTTTAGAGGAAATATCAGCTATGGAGGGTGTGTATGTGCACCTATATGGCAAAAAAGAATGTAAACCCAAGCGAAAAATGGGGCATATCACCGTATTGGCAGAAAGCCCAGAGGATGCTCACAAAAAAGCCCATAAAGTAAGTTCACTTGTTAGTTTTAAACCCAACCCATAATAAATTCCTTTTTGGGTCAAACATTTTAATTATTGCTTTCAATATGAAAAAAACAATTACATTATTATTCTTTAGCATTTGTCTGAATGCAGTTTTTGCTCAACAAAAAAACCTTGAGCAAAGCAAGTGGCAACAAACAGTTAATTACACAATTGATGTACGATTAAATGATAAAAGCAATAGCCTTATGGGCAACATCAAGATCCAGTATACAAACAACTCGCCTGATGCATTAAAAGAAATATATATGCACCTGTGGCCTAATGCCTATAAAAACAATCAAACAGCCTATGCCAAGCAGGATTTAGAAAATGGAAAAACGGATTTCTATTTTGCAAAAAATGAAGATAGAGGTTATATAGATAGTTTGGCCTTTACTATTGACAACAAGGCTTGTGTTTGGCAATTAACTAAAGACATTGACGTAGCCAAAATCACTTTGGGTCAAGAAATTTTGCCTAATCAAACGGTAGAAATTGCTACACCTTTTTTTGTTAAAATACCAAAGGTTTTTAGTCGCATGGGTCATGAAGACCAAATGTTTTGCATCTCTCAATGGTACCCAAAACCAGCAGTTTATGATGTGAATGGATGGAATCCTATGCCTTATTTAAACCAAGGAGAATTTTATAGTGAATTTGGACGATTTGATGTGAGCATCACATTACCTAAAGACTATGTTATTGCCGCTACTGGAGATTTGCAAACCAAAGAGGAAATAGAATGGTTAAATAATAAATCCAGAAAAGACTCATTATCGATTGACCCTCTAAATCCTTCAAAAACTGACACAAAAACTGTTAGGTATATTCAAAACAATGTGCATGATTTTGCATGGTTTTGTAGCAAAGAGTTTCAGGTCTTACATGATGTGGTAAACTTATCCAAAACAAAAAAAGTGGATACTTGGTTGTTTGCAAAAAACGCATCTAAAAAAGGAATTGAATATACTAACGAGGCAGTTAAATTTTATTCAGAAAGGGTTGGTGAATATCCTTATAACTTAGTGCAAGTGGTAATAACCCCATTGGAGGCAGGTGGGGGCATGGAATATCCAACCATTACAAACTGTGGCAATATAGATAGAACCACTATTATTCATGAAGTAGGTCATAATTGGTTTTATGGCATACTTGGGAGTAATGAACGCGAATACCCCTGGATGGATGAGAGTATCAATACCTATTATGAAAACCGTTGTGGCGAGGAGAGAAAAGTGACAACGGATGAGGAAAAAAGCAATAAGAAAATATATGACTTATTTGGTTTTTACAATAAAGGTTTTGGTATGACAAAATTAACCTACGCATACGCTGCCCGCAGGAATTCAGACCAAGCTGGTAACCTCAGATCAGAAGCATACACAGACAATAACTACGGAACTATTGTATATGCAAAAAATCCTCTGAGTATTCAGTATCTGCAATTCTATTTAGGTAGCGACCAATTTGATGCCATGATGATTAGCTATTATAATTTATGGAAGTTTAAACACCCCTTACCCGGAGATTTCAGAAAACATGCTGAAGGCTTCACCGGTAAAAACCTCTCATGGTTCTTTGACGATATCATGGCTAGCAACAAAAAAATGGACTATAAAATGCTAGGCCTCAAAACTAAAGTGGTTGAAGGTAAAGCAATCAGCTTATTAAAAATAAAAAACAAAGGCGGTTTAAATACCCCATTTGAGGTGCAGTCTGTTTCTGAAAAAGGAATGGTTCTTTCTCGAAACATCATTAGAGGGTTCAGTGGTACCCAAACAATTGAATTACCCAGCCAAAATGGGGCAGTGCAATGGACCCTTGATGGAGATGAAACTAGCTTAGATTTGTATAGACAAAACAATACCATTAGAACCAAAGGATTATTAAAAACCTTCAATGGTTTTGATATTAGATTTTTGCCTTCGCTTGAAAAAAGTAACCACAAACAAATATTTGTTTTGCCTATATATGCTTACAATGTTTACAACAGAAGTTTGTTGGGTCTATACATTGCTAACGACATATTCCCTACCCAAAAAACCGAGTTTGATTTTGTTCCTATGTATAGCTTCACAACCAATGATTTGAATGGTTATTTGAAACTATCAAGGAATATGTTTACCACAAAAAATAGACTTATTAGAAAAGTAAAAGTGGGGGTTAATGCTTCACGTTTTGGTTCCATGGGCTTGATAAAAGACGGTTACACAGATTCGTTAGGATATGTTAGAGATATAATTACAACTTATGAAAAACTCGCTCCATTCATTGAAATTCATTTTAAACAAAAAACGGAAAGAAGTTTATATAGCAATGTGCTTAGCATTCGTCATGTCAGCATTTTAGAAAACAAGCAAAACACCTATTTCTTCAGCAATTGGAATAACCAAGCATTTTCAGCTTTGGATGTTAAGCACGAATTCAAACACGATTTAAAAACCTATCCAAGCGCACTAAACATAGATTTCCAATCGGGCACCTTCGATTACCAATACAATCGTTTAAGTGCTGAATTTACACAAGGTTTTTTGTACAAAGACGGTAAGAAAACGGCACAAATAAGATTATTTGCAGGTACCTTCTTTAATACTGGAAATGGTTCTTCATATACAAATTTACAACTTGAGAAAAGTTATTTCCAAGCAGGTGGAACAACTGGATACTTTGACTATTTATATGATGAATCTTTAATGGGGGGAAGAAGGGGCGATATAAGAAACCCACAACAACAAATTTTTGATCGACAAATCATTAACCGAGATGCTGGTTTTAGAAATTTTGTAAGCATTGGAAGCAGCAAAACTTGGCTAACATCTGCTAATATTACCATTCCTTTTCCAATTAAACTACCTATTGGAGTTTATGGAGATGTGGTGTATTTTGAAATTCCTTCTGGCTATACCAATTCTTCTGGCACAGGAGGCGGAACAACTCATACTTATTACCCTTCAAAAACTCAATTAAGTTACAGCGGTGGGCTTTACCTTAGCCTTGCTAAAGGAATTTTCGAGATTTACCTGCCTCTTTTTGCATCTACAGATGTTCAAAATGCATGGGATAACAAAGGCTTAAACCACCCTTTTGAACGAGCAAGCTTCTTGTTAAATTTAAACAAATTGAACCCTGTGGATTTAGCTAGAAATTTTACCTTTTAATCAAATTTGGCTAAGTGTCTAATTATCATACAAAAAGGTAGAAATATATTGGCTGATTGGTGTAAATTAAAAACATTAATGCTCTGTAAAAGAAATTCTTATATAAATTATATTGTTTTTTTTCGTTAATGGCTTATCTTTTACGAAATTTGCAACCCAAATTTCAAACATTCACTTAACAATAGGAAATAAGACGTATAGATGAGACAACTTAAAATAAGCAAACAGTTTACTAATCGCGAAAGCAAATCGCTTGATAAGTATCTGAATGAGATTAGCAAAGTGCCGATGATTGATGCCCAAGAAGAGGTGGAACTAGCTCGTAGAATTCGTGAAGGAGATCAAGTAGCATTAGAGCGTTTAGTAAACGCCAACTTACGCTTTGTTGTTTCTGTATCAAAACAATATCAAAATCAAGGTTTAACCCTTGGTGATTTAATTAATGAGGGAAATTTAGGTTTGATTAAAGCGTGGATTAGACAGTCCATTTTGCAAGCTTTGGCTGACCAAAGTCGTATTGTTCGTTTGCCATTAAACAAAGTGGGTTCAATTGGTAGAATTGGTAACACAGCTGCTAAACTTGAACAAGAACTTGAGCGCGAGCCAACTGTTGATGAGATAGCAGAAGCAATGGATATTCCAGTACTTGAGGTAGAAAATGCCATGAGAAGTACAGGTAGACATTTAAGTATTGATGCCCCATTGACAGAAGGCGAAGACAACACCCTTTTAGGTGTGTTGGATAGCAACGATGAGCCAAGACCAGATGTTCAATTAATCAACGAATCGCTTCAAAAAGAAATCAACCGTGTTATTTCAACTTTGAGCGAAAAAGAAAAAGATGTATTGAAGTTTTACTACGGTCTTGATGGTGGCCCTGCACATACTTTAGAAGACATAAGCGAGAAAATTGGTTTAACCAGAGAGCGTGTTCGTCAGATTAAAGAAAAGGCACTACGCAGATTGCGTAAATCTAGCAAGAGCAAAATATTAAAAGCCTATTTAGGTTAATAAACTCAAAAGCCGTTTCGATTGAAACGGCTTTTTTTATGCATTCGAAACAGAATAAACTTTTCCAATACCTTAGTAATTTTAGTAATTATTCGTAATAGATGTAAATTAGTTTTTGTTGGATCAATCAGTCAGGATGATTTCGCACAGCACATAGGATACCTTTCCAATTTAGCATATCAGCCAAACCTTATACAAGCGAAAGTATAAAAGCTATATTAGAATCAGCTATTAACTAGTAATTCAACAATTCGTCAATAGCGGCTTTCAACCTTTCTTTAGGCAAGAAATTTTGCTCCAAATCTGTATTGAAAGGCACAGGTGTATCAAGAGAGGCAACCCTCACCACAGGTGCATCCAAGAACTTGAAGCAATGTTGTGCAATATGAGCAGCAATCTCTGCACCTATTCCACCTGTTAGGGTATCTTCATGCAAAACTATGACTTTACCAGTTTTCTTAACACTTTGCTCTACTGCATTTTTATCCCAAGGCATCAAGGTTCTCAAATCAACGATATCAGCATCAATGTTTTGTTCTTTAGCATATTTACTTGCCCAATGAACACCCGCACCATAAGTAATGATAGATATCTCCTCTCCTTCTTGCACCTTGCGAGCAGGGCCAATTTCTAATTCATAATAATCATCAAAAACAGCTTCTTCAATTTCAGTGTTTCTGTATAAATTTTTGTGCTCAAAAAACAATACTGGGTTTGGATCTGAAATACTCGCAGATAATAATCCTTTCGCATCTCCAGGGGTAGAAGGATATACAATTTTCAAACCTGGCACATGAAAAAACCAAGCCTCGTTGCTTTGCGAATGGAAAGGACCTGCGCCCATGCCTGCTCCTGTTGGCATTCTCACCACCACATCAGCATTTTGTCCCCAACGGTAATAGCTTTTAGCTAGGTTATTTACAATTTGATTGAAACCAACACTCACAAAATCGGCAAACTGCATCTCTACCATGGCCTTCATGCCTTTGATAGACAAGCCATATCCAGCACCTAAAATGGCGCTTTCGCAAAGAGGGGTATTTCTTACCCTAGCTTTGCCAAATTCTTCAACAAAACCTTGCGTAATTTTAAACACTCCACCATATTCAGCAATGTCTTGACCCATTAATACCAAGTTATCATGTTTGCGCATCGATAATTTCAAACCATCGCTAATGGCATCCACTAGGCGTTTATTGGTTTTTTGAGAAGACTCAGGCTTAACGATGACATGCTGCAAATTTTCAAAATGGCTGGAAGAAACAGAGGGCATGGCTTTGAAAACATCATTCATTTCTTCAGCTGTCACTGGAGTGATTTCAGGTTCATTTTCAACCGAAATTACCCCAGCATCTATTTCTGATCTAATCTCAGATTTGATACTCGAAATTAGTTCCTGAGTGATAATATTATTTTCTAATAGGTATTTTTCGTAATTGACTACCGGATCTTTTTTGCCCCAAATTTCAAATAGTTCTTGCGGCACATATTTAACCCCTGATGCCTCCTCATGTCCACGCATACGGAATGTCATACATTCCAACAATACAGGTCTAGGATTGTTACGCATCGATTCTGCCAAGTTTTTTATCACATCATAGGTTTCTAAAATATTGTTGCCATCAATGCGATAGGCTTCGATACCATAACCAACGCCTTTATCTATAAAACTTTTGAAACGAAATTGCTCATTGGTTGGTGTAGATAATCCATAGCCATTGTTTTCAATTAGAAAGATAACAGGCAATTGCCATACGGCAGCGGTATTAATGGCTTCGTGGAAATCACCTTCACTTGCGCCACCATCACCACTAAAAACCACACTTATTTTTTTTTCTTTTCTGATTTTATGAGCTAAGGCAATTCCATCAGCCACCCCCAACATAGCACCTAAATGCGATATCATACCTACAATGTGATACTCGTTGGTACCAAAATGGAATGAGCGCTCACGGCCTTTTGAAAAACCATCTTTCTTACCTTGCCATTGGCTAAATAACTTAGCAAAAGGAATGTTTCTTCCAGTAAAAACCCCCAAATTACGATGCAATGGAAGCACATACTCATCATCGTGCAAAGCCTTTACACAACCTAGGCTAATAGCTTCTTGACCAATACCACTAAACCATTTGCTCACTTTTCCTTGGCGAAGTAAAATAAGCATTTTTTCTTCGATAAGGCGCGGTTTAATAATGGCTTTATATAGATCTACAAGTATCTCGTCACTATAGTTTTTACGATTGTAATTAAGCATAATTTGAATAAATAAGGCGGAGCGAAAATACGTCTAAAGTTTTAATTGCTTATAAATAAAGCATGATTTTATAAGCAAAAAAGTCACTAAAACCTGCGTTGTATAAGTTTTTCCAACTCAACCACTAGCTCGTTTGTAGCTTGCCAGCTATACTGTGCTTTTAACTCGGCAAAATACCCCATAGCCTCATTGATATCGGTGGCATTGTTTATTCTATCAATGTTTTTGGCATAATCCACCACATTTTCTTTGAATAGTTCATTCACAAAAGCAATTTTCTTATTCAATGAGATAGCCGTTTTTAAGTTATCAATTTTAGGCTCAACGGGTTTATCTGAAATCTGATACCTCTCAATGTTTTTGGCTATACGATCATTAAAGCTAAGTTCTTCCTCAGTTTTCTCAGGTATCACCACTTTTTCAATACTTAATAAAGGTTCAGATTTTGGTTCTTCCTTGGGTATTTCGGGCATCACAGTTCTAACAATTCTCAATTCTGGTTTCCAATCAGCAGGCTTATGTGTTTCAATTTTATTTTCAACTACAGGTGTTTGTATAACAGCTATCGGCTCTTCAACTACCTGAATAATTTCAGGTTCTTCTATCACTTCCTCATCCACTACAATTTCAGCAATACTGTTCAATGTAATTTCCTCTCCCGCTGTTTCAATGATGGTGTTAAATAAAGGCAATTCTTCAACAACAATCTCTTCCAATTTAGGTATTTCCTTTACCACTTCTGGGGCTGGAATGCTTTTCACAATAGGTTCTTCAGGCTTTGAAGCCTCCATTTTGGGCACAACATTTTCAACTATTTGCTCTTCATTGGTTTTTAGCCTAAGCAGTAAATCATACAATTCTGCACAATTTTTCTTTAAAACTTCTTTCTCAATAGCTAGTAGATTATTGTTATGAGTTAATATGACATCACTCAATTCGGTCATCTCTGCCAAGCGGCTCTTAATTTTAGTTATCAGTTGCAATGAATTCATATGGCAAAAATTACTTTTTATATGGGATTTGGAAGTAATAAAAATAAACATGTGTTATTAAGTGTGCAAAGAATACTAAGCTTAGGGACAAGAGGCGCATTTTTGAATTAATAATGGCATATATATTTTTGCCCTAAGCCTATCCCCAACTCAAAACAAGCAACAAATGCCTTCCGAGATTTTTACATCTAAGGCAAAAAGTTATTTTTGCTACAAATGTTTTTAGAACCACATAGAAATACCTCATATAAGAAAGGCTGGATAGAAGTTATTTGTGGCTCTATGTTTTCGGGTAAAACCGAGGAGTTGATTCGTAGGCTTAATAGGGCAAAAATTGCCAACCAAAAAGTAGAAATTTTTAAACCTGCTTTGGATACACGCTATGACGAAAATGATGTGGTTTCGCACAATTCAAACTCCATTTCTTCTACTCCTGTGTCTGCATCTCTGAATATTCTTCTAATGGCAAATGAGGCAGATGTAATTGGTGTTGACGAAGCTCAGTTTTTTGATGATGAGCTGGTATATGTTTGCGAAAAGCTTGCCGAACAAGGCGTAAGGGTAGTGGTTGCTGGTCTTGATATGGATTATTTAGGAAAACCTTTTGGACCCATGCCTAAATTGATGGCCATTGCCGAGTATGTTACCAAAGTACATGCTATTTGCATGGTTTGTGGTGATTTAGCCACTCACTCGTTCCGCAAAACCAGTAACGATGCCTTGGTGATGCTTGGCGAAAAAGATACTTATGAAGCCCGCTGCCGCCATTGTTTTGTTGAAGGGATGAAGGGTTAATTTTTATTTCGTTGGAATTTATACTGAGCGCAGCCTAAGTATCAATAAAAATGAAAGCTACAGAATTTGTCTTTTCAAACAATCATCTATCTAATTGTTTTTCTTCATACCTTTTGATAACTCCAAAAGGTAGCCAAAAGAGTTTCGATTTTCAAGGTGCCTGCTAACACTTTACCTATCCTCAAAAAGATTTCTCCTTGCCGCTGTTTATATTTTGCCTCATGGCTTATCCCACTTCACATAGCAAAACCTAAAAGGCTACGCAAACCCAAGCCTGAAATCTTTTTGCACAGCACTACGAAAATCGGGCTTCGCGATGGGAAGGATTTTGCGTCCAACCTTCATAAAATCTGCTTGAATTTTTTCGATATGAAAAAGTGTTAATGAGTTCTTTTCTTAACATTAAAAATCCTGAGTCAAGCTAACATAGTACACAGGCTTATTGGTCACTTCGGCATCCTGTATGCCCCAAGCCACATCAAACCTTACAAAATATCCTAATAATTTGGTTCTTAAACCACCGCCAAAGCCCGCTACGATTGGGTCACGCACATTTATTACTTTGGCTCTAATAGGTTTAATATCTATAATCTTTTGGTTGAAAGTATTATCTTCGCTATACGGATTATCCCCCACCCAAGCTGAGCCAATATCAAAGAAAGGCACCACTTGGAAATTATGCAAAAACTCACTTCTCAAAGGGCGATTGAAAGCATATTGAAATACTGGGAAACGTATCTCTGTATTGATAACAGCAAAAGTGTTTCCATTGCGAATGTTTTGCTCAAAGCCTCTGAGGTTGCAAGCCAAGGCTTGGAAAATATAGTTTTGATCCCCTGAGGTAGAAATGTCATTATTAAAACGAGGTGTAATCCAATTCTCAACACCACCAAGGTAATAAACCACTTTTGCAGGCCCAAATGAAGTATTAGCACTCACCCTTGTTGCCCAAATAATCTGACGGTGAATTTTCTCATAGTGTCTTAAATCAAAACCAAGCACATTCATTTGCACATCACTGTTTTCAACACTTACATACTTTTCATAAAACACTTTAAACTTGGTGCCATTCCATAGATTCAAGCCTTTAGGAACTGAATTGTCGAAAATATATTCTAATTTAAAACCTGCCCAATTGGTTATTCTATCAGGGGCTTCAAGCGATGCTTGGTTATTAGCTCTATATACATCGCGGTCCTGCCTACCAAAAATATTTAACCTAAAACTGCTTGTTTGACTAATTGGGTATTTGGCTATATACCTTACTTCATGTGATAAACTCCTTGCGCTATATCCTTCAGGACTTGTTCCTGCCCTAGATTGACGGAAGAATTGGAATTTATGGTCAAGGCGTTTTTTTAAGGTTTCAAAAGACAAAAAATAATCCAATCCGCTCAAATCAAAGCTTAATCTTAGCCCGCCTACAAAACGATAGTCTTCAAACAAATCAACCATGCCTAACTTAAACATTCCATTTAAGCCAGGATTAAACAACTGAGCCCCTGCCGATGATATAGGTTGATAATAGGTGTTGATGATGGAGTTATCAATTTGTGTTACCAATTGATCAGCAAAAAAAGTAACATCATAAAAACGAGGAGAAGTAAGTTTTATATTGTTTTTATTAGCCCCATTTTTAAGAGATGAACCAAACTTTGGCAAAACCATATAAGCAGGTTTTTTGTAATCAGGGTTTCGGTTTCTTCTTTTACCTCTTGAACAGGTTGGGCAAATCCTGGTAATCGCCTATATTCTTTGCGCCCCGCTTCAAATTGTGTGGTGGCATATCCACTCTTCAACCTGAACATGTTTGGATAGGTTTCTATCGATTTGCTATCCTCTTCTACCGACTTACTTAGTGGGGTCATTTTGATATAATACTTATTGTTTACGAGCATTAAATCATATACCATTTTGGCTTGCACCGATACATCATGAGCAAGAATATTACGGGTAAAATTGGTAAGCGGATAAGTATACACGATGTCTTTTGTGTGAAGAATGGTATCAATCTTTTCAACGGTTGTATCTAATACAACATGCTTTCCATTGTAGTCAAATTCTTTACCTTTTTGCGGAATGTTCTCCTCAAAATAATACAAGGTATCCGTATTTTTATAAGTTGAATCGAAGTATTTTATTTGAATTTCATTGTAATCAAACTCCTCTTCCACCCTAGCAGCATAGCGGTTCTTTATACCATTGTAATCACTTAGGTAGGCCATGTAATTTCTATTGAAATCAATAGGCTGTGTTTCGTTGATATTGGGCGTGCGGGTAATACGTTTTAGCATACCATTTTTGCTCTCTAAATCATATTGATAGATATCAAAATTATTGGTCTCGTATATCTTAGGAATAACGGGTTGTGCCAAAGAATCCGTATTTCTATTTGAACTAAAAACCACCTTGCTTGAGTAGTCAACAAAACGTGGGTTTATGTCATCATAAAAATCATTCGTAAGTTGTCTTTCGCGCCTGCTAGGAATATCAAATGTATACAAATCGCTCTGACCTTTACGAATAGCCGACAACACTATGGTTCTGCCATTGTCACTAAAATCTATACCCGTTATTTTTTCAAATTTCTGAAACTGAATAACTGTTTTTTCTTTGGTAACAAGGTCGCTTAATTTCAAATAAACGTAACCTCTTTTTTCATAAATAATGCCCAACTTATCGCCACCCTGCTGCCAAGTTACAAGAGGAAAAGAATGGTCCACTTCTAATTGGTTATATTTAATTCCACCTTTAAATATTTTCTTTGATTTACCTGTTTTGGTATCAAACAACCATACTTTGTATTTGCCATTTTTGTTGGTGGTAAAGGCTAGGTAATTTCCTTTGCTGCTCACTTTCATTTCTGGTTGAATGTATTGGGCTTGCTTGCGTTTTATTTTCAGTTCAGCAAAGGGTAAACTGCGACCAGTTTCTTCTTTTAGATAAAGAGTTTTATAATAGTCAAGCCATTCTTTTTGAAGGTCTTTAAATTTCAAACCTGTTACATAAATGAAAGCATTTTCATAGTTGCGCGTAATACGTGTTATGTACACCATATTAGGAATCACTTCCATGCCATATTTATCAACCAAAAACTTCCAAATACTATGACCCGCAAACACCTCATCTTTGTTGTTTAATCGGTTAAACTTCATTAATTTTTTTGAAAGTAAACCATCCTTCATGCGGTTATCCATATCAGCATCCCATGGTTTTGAAATATAACTTGTCAAACCACGTAAATACCATTGCGGCAAGTTTAGTAAAGTAGCACTTTGCACGCGCTCTTGAAATGAACCACCATACAACAATTCGTTAAGCAAAACCAGAGACATCCCATCTTTCAATTGCCTTACAAAATCGCCATGATCGCCATTGAAATAAATATACACTTTGTTGTTTACCACTTGGGTGTAACCACCCGTGTTTTGGGCAATCTCTTCAAGGCCAAAATTGCTTTGTTTAAAATCACCCAGAGTATTGTAAAAAATGATTTCTATTCGACCGCTCAGGCGGTGGTCTAAAACCGTTTCTAAAGCATTCAAGTTTTCTTCGGCATACTTGGCTGCAAAAGTGGCCAATTCACGGCCTCCTTTATAAAAGTATGAATCAAAATTTTCGCTTCGTACATAACTCCATTCAAACTCGCCATATTGAACGCGGTTTTGACCAAATGTAGTATTAATACCCTGTGCAAAAACTTGCTGCAAGGGAAGCAACAAAAGGGCTATAAAAAAATGTTTGATGATATATGTAGGTTTAAAATTCAAATCCGCTCAAATATTGCTTTTAGGATTGATATTGGAAAGCGAAATTTTAAAAAACTAATAATACCCACCCATTCTTAGAGTCAAAGGGTTATTTTTTACAATTTGCTTACTTCTTGTGCATAATCAGGGAGAGTGTTGATTCGCCCTTACATTATGTTTTTGTGCCGCTTGGAATTAATTCAAGACAATATTTAATGCTATCATAATTCATCACAAAAAATCCAAGATATAAATAATGATTTAGCTAATTTTGAGGCCCAGATGATAAAAGTAGAAGTATTTCAATTTAACGAT